>NZ_JBNNVU010000002.1:0-190544 GCF_050280705.1 Pseudomonas sp. NPDC089530
GGCGACATGACCGACAAGCAACGCAACCAGTTGCTGGCGAGCATGACCGACGAAGTCGGTGGCCTGGTGTTGGGCAACAACTACAAGCAGACCCAGGCCCTGTCCCTGGCGGCCCGTCGCGCCTTTGCCCGGATTGCCGAGTACAAGCGCCTGATGAGCGACCTGGAAGGCCGTGGCAAGCTGGACCGCGCCATCGAGTTCCTGCCGTCGGAAGACCAGCTGAACGAGCGCGTTGCCGCGGGCCACGGGCTGACCCGTCCGGAACTGTCGGTGCTGATCTCCTACAGCAAGATCGACCTCAAGGAGCAGTTGCTCAATTCCCTGGTACCGGACGACGACTACCTGACCCGCGACATGGAAACCGCGTTCCCGCCGACCCTGGTCAGCAAGTTCGCCGAAGCCATGCGCCGTCACCGCCTGAAGCGCGAGATCGTCAGCACCCAGATCGCCAACGACCTGGTCAACCACATGGGCATCACTTTCGTGCAGCGCCTGAAGGAGTCCACTGGCATGAGCCCGGCCAACGTGGCGGGTGCCTATGTGATCGTGCGTGACATCTTCCATCTCCCGCACTGGTTCCGCCAGATCGAAGCCCTGGACCACCAGGTTTCGGCCCAGGTGCAACTGGAGCTGATGGACGAGCTGATGCGCCTCGGCCGTCGGGCCACCCGCTGGTTCCTGCGCAGCCGTCGCAACGAGCAGGATGCCGCGCGGGACGTCGCGCACTTCGGTCCGCACCTGGCGGCGTTGGGCCTCAAGCTCGACGAACTGCTGGAGGGCCCGACCCGCGCCGGCTGGCAGACCCGTTACACCGCCTATGTCGAAGCCGGTGTGCCTGAGCTGTTGGCACGCATGGTGGCAGGCACTACCCACCTGTACACCCTGTTGCCGATCATCGAGGCCGCGGATGTCACCGGGCACGACGCCGCCGACGTGGCCAAGGCCTACTTCGCCGTGGGCAGCGCCCTGGACCTGCCGTGGTACCTGCAGCAGATCAGCGATCTGCCGGTGGCCAACAACTGGCAGGCCCAGGCACGGGAAGCCTTCCGCGACGACGTGGACTGGCAGCAGCGGGCGATCACCATCTCGGTTCTGCAAATGGCCGACGGCCCGCAAGACATGGAAGCCCGCGTGGCCCTGTGGCTCGAGCAGAACCAGAGCATGGTCGAACGCTGGCGCGCGATGCTGGTGGAGATCCGTGCCGCCAGCGCCACCGACTACGCCATGTACGCGGTGGCCAACCGCGAGTTGCTGGACCTGGCCATGAGCGGTCAATCGGCGCTGGTACCGGCCTGATCGAGCGCTAAATAGAAAGCCCCGTATCGCGAGATACGGGGCTTTTTTTTGCTCGGGATTCGCGGCTGCGGCGTGGCCGCCGCTTCTGTAGGAGCGAGGCTTGCCCGCGATCCGCGCAGCGGCCAGACATCTGCTTTTTATTGGCTTGGCTTTGTAAGTTGTGTTGTCTGTTCTGACGTCATCGCGAGCAAGCTTCGCTCCTACAAAAGAAACACGCGCTCCCCGTATGATGGGGCGGTCGGCGGCGCTTACTGCTTCAACGGCGTCAGCACCTCGTCCTTGGCGCCCTTGAGCATGAACACCAGCAACTTGGCCGGCTGGGTGGCGCTGGCATTGGCCGACACCGGGTGTTGCGAGCCGGCCGGCTCGTACCAGGATTCCCCCGCCTTGTAGGTGATGGCCGGGCCGTCGTTGACCCGGGAGGTGATCTCGCCTTCGAGCACATAGGCCATGGCCGCGCCCTGGTGCATGTGCGGCACCGTGGCCTGGCCCGGGGCGTAGTCGACGGTAAGCATCAGCGCGGTCTTGCCCGGCACGTTGTTCAGGGCCTGTTCCTGAAGGATCCTGATCTTCTCCTGGCCATACGCCGGGTCATGGGCGGCGGCGCCCAGGCTGGCGAGCAGGGTCAGGCCAGCGAGGGCGGCGGTCAGGGCGGTACGGGTGTTCATGGGCGGTTTCTCCGGTTCGACAAGGGGCTGACTCAAGGTAAGCCCAGCGTCGGCACCGGCCTATAACCAATCCCGGAGAAAACGCCGGGGCCAATCAGGCGACCTGCTGCAGGAGGTCCCGCACCCTGTCCAGGGCCGGGTCGATGTCCAGGGTCTCGATGGCGCCAAAGCCGATGAACAGGCCGTCCCGCACCGGGGTGTCGTGGAAGAAGCCGGACAGCGGGTACAGCCCGACCTCGACCTTCTTCGCCAGCTCCAGCAACAGCGGGATATCCACCGGCACCTTGCACAGCGCCGCCATGTGGAAGCCGGCGGTGGACGGCACGGCCTGCAGCCAGGGCGACAGGTCGCCGTTCAGGCGTTGCAGGATCCGCTCGCGGCGCCCGGCGTACACCGTGTGGCAGCGGCGGATGTGCTTGAGCAGATAACCCTCGGCGATGAACTTGGCCAGCGCCCATTGCGGCAGGGTCGAGGTGTGGCAGTCGGTGAGGCGCTTGGCCTTGATCACCGCGCCGAGGATCGCTGGCGGCAGCACCGCGTAGCCCAGGCGCAGCTGCGGCAGCATGGTTTTCGAGAAGGTCCCGACATAGGCCACCACCCCGCGTTGATCCAGGCTCTGCAGCGAGTCGGTGGGCCGCCCCTCGTAGCGGAACTCGCTGTCGTAGTCGTCCTCGATCACGATCGCCCCCAGCTCCCGCGCGCGCTCCAGCAGGGCTTCGCGGCGGGCATGGCTCATGGGCATGCCCAGGGGGAACTGATGGGACGGGGTGACGTAGATCAGCCGCACGCCATCGGGAATCCGCTCCACCTGCAGGCCTTCGTCGTCCACCGGCACGCCGATCACCGTCGCGCCCTGGGCGCTGAACAGCAGGCGCGCCGGGGTGTAGCCGGGGTCTTCCATGGCGACCAGGGTGCCGGGTTCGAGTACCACCCGGGCAATCAGGTCCAGGGCCTGTTGCGCGCCGTTGCAGACCACGATGTCGGCGTCGCTGCAGACCACGCCGCGGGAGAACGACACATGCCCGGCAATCGCGTTGCGCAGCGCCGGCAGGCCTTCCGGCTGGCTGTAGAAACCGCCGCTCTGGGCGATCCGGCGCAGGGCGTCCTGGGTGCAGCGCCGCCATTCTTCCTGGGGGAACTGATTGCGGCTGGTGGCGCCACCGATGAACTCGTAGCGCGAGGTGCCTTCCAGGGTCGGATGGCGCAGGGGCGAGGGCAGCTCCTGCCATTTTTCCAGGCTCTTGGCGCAGGCCAGGTCGGCGGCGCTCTGCTGGCGCTCGGTCTTGACCGGGCGGGCATTGACGAAGGTGCCGCGGCCGATCCGGCCGGTCAGGAAATTCTCGTAGGTCAGCAGGCTGTAGGTGTCCGACACGGTCTTGCGCGAGATGCCCAGCTGTTCGGCCAGCAGGCGGCTTGGCGGCAACTGCGCGCCCGCCGCCAGGCGTCCGCACTCGATGGCGTCGCGCAGTTGCCGATACAGCTGCTCGGCCAGGTCCTTGCGCCCGTTGATGACCACATGCAGTTCCATCGATGACATTCCAAAACGATCAGTGCCCGCCAGATTACGCGCAAGGTCGGGTTTGGTGTAGCGGCCGGATGTCCGGCACCGGTCGGGCGCCTTGGCGCGTAGCCGTACCCGTAGCCGCTGCCGAGCCAAAGCGAGGCTGCGATCGCCCCCGCAGGGGGCGCAAGGATCTTGAGATCGCCAAAGGCCTTCGCCTTATCGCAGCCTGCGGCAGCGGCTACCGGGTTCGGCTGGGAGGCGGGTGGCGGGCCTCCCTGGGCCATTGGACTGCCAATAACCCCGGGTATTGGCTATAGGGCAGGGCCGCCGCGACCCTTAGGCTATGCCGCACACCACCCGAACGCCCACGGTGAGCACGATGGAACCCCGCCTGGATTACTACAGCGCCTCGCCGCAAGCCCTCAAGGGCCTGCTGATGCTTGAAGCACAAACCTTCGAACTGTCCATCGAAAAGCCGCTGCTGGAACTGGTCAAGATCCGCGTTTCGCAGCTCAATCACTGCGCCTTCTGCGCCGATATGCACGGGGTGCAGGCCCGGCAGAACGGCGAGAGCGAGCAGCGCCTGTATGCCCTGAGCGTCTGGCGCGATTCGGTTTTGTTCAGCCCGCGGGAAAGGTCGGCGCTGGCGTGGAGCGAGTCGGTGACCCTGTTGCCCGACGCCGGGATGCCGGACGAGCTGTTCCAGGCCGCGCGTCGCGAGTTCAGCGAGCGCGAGCTGGTGGACCTGACCGTGGTGGTGGCCGCGATCAATTGCTGGAACCGCCTGGCGGTGGCGTTCGGGCAACAGCCCAGCCTTTAACCGCTGCCCCTCTCTTTCAATCCAACCCAGGTAACTGTCATGAAACTGCTGCACGTCGACGCCAGCTCCAAGGGCGAACGCTCCAACTCCCGGGCCCTGGGCCGCTATTTCATCCAGCAGCTGCAGGGCCAGGGCGTCGATCTGGAGATCGATTACCTGGACCTGGCGCGGGACACGCCGCCCCACGTCAGCGAGGCCTTCGCCATCGCCACCTACACCCACCCCGAGGCCCGCACGCCGCAGATGCGCCAGACCCTGGCCGCCTCGGATGCCTTGTGCCAGCGGCTGATGGACGCCGATGCGTGCCTGTTCGCCATGCCGATGTACAACTGGTCGATGCCGTCGACCTTCAAGGCCTTTATCGACAGCATCACCCGCACCGAGCTGACCTACCTCAATACCCCGGACGGCATCGTCGGCCAGTTGACCCGGCAGAAGGTGCTGTTCCTCACCAGCCGTGGCGCCGACCTGCGCCCGGGCAACCCCATGGCCGGGATGGACGCCCTGACCCCGGCGCTGAAAGCCGCCTTTGCCTTTATCGGGGTGCAGCAGCCGCTGTTCGTCGACGCCCAGCCGCTGCAGTTCGCCAACCCCGAAGCGCGGGAAGAGGCCCTGGAGCGGGCGAGGGGAGAGCTGGATGCCGTGGCCCGGGAGTGGGCGGCGAACGCCAGCTGCGCCGCGCCTCTGTAGGCGCGAGGCTTGCCCGCGAGGGCCGCGACGCTCCGCGTTATCGCTCATCGCGCGCAAGCGGCGCTCCTACAAAGCAAGAGCCCGCAAGACGGGCACGCAACCTCAGGGCCGCTGCGGCTTCACCGAGGTACCGAAGGTATTGCCCATCCGCGTGCCGGTGGCCGCCGGGGTCGCCAGGCCCATCTGGTTCGGCGCGCGTTTGTCGATCGGCACCTGCATGGCTTCCCGGTTCTTCTGTTCGGCCTTGGCCGCGTCGGGGTCGTTGCCCATCTGCTTGCTCAGGCAACCGTAGTCCGGGGCCTTGTAGCCGCCCACGCTGACCTCCACGCAACCTTCGCTGGCGGCGGGTGTCGTGCTGGCTTTTTCTCCGGCCGGGGCTGCCTGGCCGGCCAGCGGCAGGGCGCCGAGCAACAGGCTGGCGGCAAGGGTGTAAAGCTGTTTCATCGGGGCCTCCTGGCGGGCCCGCGAGGGCCGTTGTGGTCCTTGAGTGTAGAGCAAGGCACCGGGCGAAAAGATGATGGTTTTTTTGCGCGCGCCGTAACACCAGATTCATAAACTGGCCTCAGGATGACGGTTTTCAGGGACAGGGCAGCCGTGCAGCGACGCCGGGCAAAGGTCGGTCATCGGTCTTTCTTTCACGCGGGGTTCGCGCGCTGTGGCCTTGCGCTGCTGTTGGCGCTGGTGGATTCGGAACTGCTGTGGGCGGCGCCTTCCGCGTCGCCGCCAGCGGACACGCGGCAGTTGCTGGACCTGGATATCGCCGCGCAAGACCTGGCCGACGCTCTGGAACTGTTCAGTCGTTCGACCGGGATGGCGGTGCTGGTGGATCGCGAGCTGACCCGGGGGCGCCGCTCGGTGCGGGTCCAGGGGCGCTACAGCGCCCGGGATGCCCTGAGTCGCCTGCTGACAGGGAGTGGTTTGATGGCCCGTTACGCCCGTTCCGACGCCTTTACCTTGCAAGTGGCCCAGCTCAGCGATCCGCCCACCGCCAAAGGCGCGGGCGGCAACGCCGCAGCCTTGGCCGGCAGCAGCTTCGCCAGTGCCCTGCAACGGGCGGTGGAGGCGGGCCTGTGCCGTTCGGAACTGACCCGGCCGGGTCGCTATCGCGCGGTGCTGCAACTGTGGATCGACCGCGGCGGGCATATCGAACACAGCCGCCTGGTCACCACCACCGGCGATCTGCGCCGGGACGAGGCGCTGGTGCAGAGCCTCGGCGAGACCTGGGTCGAACGACCCGCACCGAGTTCGCTGCGCCAGCCAGTGACCTTGCTACTGCTACCCGACAGCACAGGAAAAAGCATGGATTGCCGACAACGGGAAGGAGCCGCCGGGGCATGAAGAATACCGGACACAGTCCGATGGTCAGGCTGTTCCTGACCTCTTACGACGACTTCAAGGTGCGCTTGCGCCGTCGCCTGGGTTCGGACGACCTGGCCAACGATGTGCTGCATGAAACCTACCTGCGGGTCGACCGCATGGAGGAGCCGCCCGACCTGGCCCAGCCCAGCGCCTACCTCTACCGCATGGCCCTGAACATCGCCGCCGACCGCCGCCAGGCCGACGCCCGGCTGCTCACCGGCAGCGAGGTGGAGGAGTTGTTGCAGATCAGCGACGAAGCCCTGGACCCGTCGCGGGTGGTGGGCGGACAGAAGGAGATCCAGTCCCTGCTCAAGGCGCTCTACGAGCTGCCGGCGCGGCGGCGCAGGATCTTTATCGCCGCGCGCCTGGAGGAGGCGCCGCACCTGGAAATCTCCCAGCGCTTCGGCATTTCGACACGGATGGTCGAGAAGGAAATCAAGGCGGCCCTGGGCCATTGCGCCGCGCGCCTTGAAAGAAAAGTGATTCAGCGGTTCGGTCCCGGCGCCGGAAAACCGTCCTAGTCACAGAGTCCCCCGAATAATCCGTGAGTACCCGCACGCTTGAACATCTTCAGCATCTCCACCGCTCGAGCCACACCGGACCACCGGCTGCGTAACGAGGCCCAGGACTGGCTGCTCCTGCTGACGTCGGGGCGGGCCACCGCCGCCGATGCCCGGGCGCTGCAACAGTGGTGCGCACAGAGCCCGCAGCATGCCGCGGCGTTCGAGCAGGCCAAGCGCCTGTGGCACGGCCTCAAGCCCGCCGCCGAACAATGGCAGCAGACGCAGCCGCGCCGCTTCGGCCGCCGGGCCTTTATCGGTGGGGCGCTGGCCGCGTCGGTGGCGCTGGTGGCGGTGCGCCTTTCGGTGCCGGGTGGTTTCGCCGGGCTCGGCGCCGACTACCGCACTGCGGTTGGCGAGCAGCGCCGGATCGAGCTGGACGACGGCCTGAGCCTGGAGCTCAACACCCAGACCCGTATCAGCCGGCGCGAACTGGCCGAAGGCGGGCAGGGCCTGGAGCTGCTCGAGGGCGAGGTCGAGGTGTCGAGCCGCAGCGCGCTGCCGGTGCGGGTCCAGGCCGGTAACGGTTGGCTGAGCGCGTCCCAGGCGCGTTTCAATGTGCGCAACACCGACCACAGCGTGTGCGTGACCTGTATCGACGGCGCCTTGCAGGTGGACGTCGGTGGTCGCCACATTCGCCTGGACAGCGGCCGCCAGCTGACCTACGACCGCCAGCAGGTCGGCGAGCCGCAGGCGGTGGACCCGGCCGCGGTGGTCGCCTGGCGCGAGCAGGTGCTGGTGTTCGACAACGCCACCCTCAACACCGTGATCGACGAAATCAACCGCTACCGTCCGGGCATGCTGGTGCTGCTCAACGCCGAGCTGGGCAAGCGCAAGGTCCAGGCGCGTTTCAGCCTCGACCAGTTGCCCGGCGTAGCCCTGCTGATCCGCGACGCCTACGGCGCCAAATGCACCGAGCTGCCCGGGGGCGTGGTGTTGCTGAGCTGACCCGCCAGCGATGCCGAACCGGCGTCGATATCCCCGTAGCCGCTGCCGATCGCAGCGAGGCTGCGATCGAGGACGAAGTCCTCGCTAAACCTGAGCATGCGGTGTGCCTGGAAGAATGGGGTGTCCGGTTTTGCGGCTGCTGCGCAGCCGTTCGCAGCCTCGCTGCGCTCGGCAGCGGCTACAGGGGCGAGCCTTGCCTTGGGCTTAGTCCAGCGGTCCCAGCACCTGCCGATAACGCTCTTCGCCTTGCGGCGTCTGCCGTACCAGGCGGATTTCCAGGCCTGGCGGGTTCTCCTTGCGGTTGCCGCTGAGCTGGCGCCAGCCTTTGTCCCGGTCCCAGACCCGCACTTGCAGATCGCTGACGTGTTCCAGCACCGCCACCGCGTTTTTCGGTGCCGGCAGCGGGTAACGGTCCCGGGCCGGCGCGGCGGCGCGGTACAGGGTGTCGCCCTTGAGCCACCAGCGCACCCGTTGCAGGCCCGCGCCGGGCGTCGCCGCATCGCGGATCACATCCAGGCGAAAGGTGCCGCTGTCGGCGCTGCGCACGGTCAGGGCCGCCGGCACATCCGCCGCTTCGCTATCGGCCCCGGCCGGCGTCGGTTCCAGCAGTTCGACGCTGGCCCGCAGCGCCACGTCCCGTTCCAGCTGGTGCAGGGTGCGCAGCAGCACCTCGGTCTGCTCGCTGCTGGCCTGTAGATGGCTGTCGGCCCGGCCGACGCTGTCCAGGCCGCGCCAGGCGATCACGCTGACCACCGCCATCAGCAGGATCGCCACCATCACCTCGATCAGGGTGAAGCCGTCTTGCCGGCCCTGTATGCGGGCCCTCATGGCAGCGCCACCACCCGCAGCTGGCCGGTGGCCGAGCGCTGCACCGTCAGGCTGTTCTGCCCGTCGGACAGCTGCACCTGCAGCGGCGCATCGATCCATTCGGCATTGAGCACCAGCCGCGGGCCGGGTTCGATGCGCACCTTGACCGGCGAGCTTTCCCAGCGGTGCGGACGCAACTGTGGGTCGTCCTTGAACTGATCGACACCGCGCCCGTCGTCGCTGGGCCGGCTGAAAGCGAAGCCCTTGGCATCCGCCCGCCAGCTGATCGGCCGACCGTCGACCCGGGCCTCGGCCTGGGCCACCTGGAGCAACTGGGCCAGACGCTCGGCGTCCTTGCGCAGGCCCTGCAGCGGGTCAGGGCGGATGCTCAGGCTGATGGCGGCGCTGGCGATCCCGATGATCACCAGCACCACCATCAGCTCGATCAGGGTGAAGCCTTGTTGTCGGGATGGGGTCATGGGGCGCGCCTCCTGTGCGTCGTTTTTCATCCTGCCCGGCGAATGTGAAATAAAAACGTGACCATTGCGCGGTAGGCTGCGAACACGGACAAACAGGAGGTCCTTGTCATGGCATTCGTCCATCGATTTTCCCCGCCGCAGCTGGTGCAGGCCCTGGCCCTGCTGGCTATCGCCGCTGGGGTGGCGACCTGGTCGTCGCTGCTGCTGACGCCCGCCGAGTCGCGTACCCCGCAGGCGCCGCCGCAAGCCTTGGCCGCCCAGGCCCAGAGCCCGGCGCAGCAGTGGTTTTCCAACCAGCCGCTGGCGCTGGACATCAAGGTCACCGGGCTCATGGCCAGCCCCCGCGGCGCGGTGGCGATCCTGCGTCTCAACGACGCGCCGCCGCGCAGTTTCCTGGTGGGCGAGCGCCTGGCCCAGGGCGTGCAACTGGTGGCCATCGAGGGCGACGGCGTGGTGATCGAACGCGGCGGCGAGCGTTCGCGGGTGGAGGTCGGCAAGTTGCCGGAGAGCCCGGCGCTGCCGGTGCTGACCCGGCAATAAGGCGCTCCTGCGAAAGACGGTCTAGCGCTTGGGATTTTTCGGTACTCGCGCCACCAGGGTGTCCAGGCGCGCCAGGGGCGGGGCCTCGCGGCTGCGGTCCAGGACCAGCACGCTGACCCTGGCCAGGCGCGGGTCGGGGCTGGGGCCGATGCTCTGTTCGCAGCGCAGTTTCAGCCGGCCCTGATCGCATTCCACGTTCTTGCTGCCAGGGGGCAGGCGGCCTTCCAGGCGCAATTGGGCCAGGTGCGACTGGGCCGCCAGCAGGGCGATGGATTTGTCCCGCAGCAGGCCGTTGCTCTGGGTCATCAGGCCGGCCACCCGGATCGCCGCCGACATGGCCACGGCGATGATCGCCAGGGCCACCAGCACTTCGATCAGGGTGAAGCCCCGTTGCCCGGCGGCGGGTTGGCGAAGTGGCTGGCGTGGCCCCGGCATGGACGTCTCGCGGTGTAAATGAAGGCTTGCAGGCTAACCGGCAAATTTGACCGATTGGCTACGGACACTCCCGAGCAACGTCAATATCACTGACATATTTTCTTGCAACACTGCGCGACGAATCGAAATCAAGCCAAGGAATGTCGAGATGGATGTCGTGCACTTCAGGTCGCAACCCCAGTCCCACCGTCAGCCCCGCCGCCCCCGCGGCCAGGGCGGTTTCACCCTGATCGAGATCATGGTGGTGGTGGTCATTCTCGGGATCCTGGCCGCGATGGTGGTGCCCAAGGTGCTCGACCGTCCGGACCAGGCCCGGGCCACCGCGGCCAAGCAGGACATCGGCGGGCTGATGCAGGCCCTCAAGCTCTATCGCCTCGACCACGGCACCTACCCGAGCATGAACCAGGGCCTGAAGGTGCTGGTGGAGCGCCCGGCGGACGCCAAGAACAGCAACTGGCGTTCCTACCTGGAACGCCTGCCCAACGACCCCTGGGGCCGTCCTTACCATTATCTCAACCCGGGGGCGAACGGCGAAGTCGATGTGTTCTCCCTGGGCGCCGACGGCCAGCCGGACGGTGACGGCGTGAATGCCGATATCGGCTCCTGGCAGTTGTAAGCGCCGCCATGACAGCCCGTTCGCCGAGCGCGGCGAAACAGCGTGGCATGGCCATTATCAGCGCCCTGTTGATCGCCGCCGTGGTGGCGGTGATCGCCGGCGGCATGCTCACCCGCCAGACCCTGTTCACCCGAGGGCTGGAAAGCGAGCAGCTGCGGGTCCAGGGCAGCTGGCAACTGCAGGGGGGCATGGAAGTCAGCCGCCAGCGCCTGTGGGAAGACCGCCAGCGCGACGTGCTGACCCGCCTCGACCAGAACTGGGCGCGGCCGATCCAGCTCGCGGCGCTGGGCCCGGGCAGCGGGCCGTTCGAAGGCCGGCTGGAAGACGAGCAGGGCAAGTTCAACCTGCGCAACCTGCTGGCCAATGACCGTCTGGACCCCTTGCAGATCGAAAACTTCCAGCGCCTGTGCGCGTTGCTCGGGGTCAACGCGACCCTGGGCCAGCGCATCAGCCAGCGGGTGATCGCGTCCTATCCACGGCTGTTGAGCCCGGAAGGCACGGCCAAGCCGGTCAAGGCGGGCTTTCAGAGCGGTCGCGATACCTCGCCGGACACCGCGCGCAAGCCGCTGCTGGCCCAGCAGCCAATGCTGCGCAGCCTCGACGACCTGCTGGGGGTCAACGGGGTCGATGAACAACTGCTGGCGCGCCTGGCGCCCTTTGTCACCATCCTGCCGGCCAATACCTGGGTCAACGGCAACACCGCCAGCGCCGAAGTGCTGGCCGCTACCGTGCCGGGGCTGGAGCTGCCGCGGGCCAGGGCGCTGATCGCCGAGCGCGACAGTGGCCAGTGGTTCGTCAATCAGGGGGACTTCATCAACCGCCTGCGCATGCCCCATGTGCCGGCGGACAGTGTGCGGGTCGGCATCACCAGCGAGTGGTTCCGCCTGCAGGGCCAGGCCCGTGGCGAGCGGCGCCGGGTCAAGCTGCTGGCCTTGCTGCACCGCAGCGAAGACAACATGCCGCAGGTGATCTGGTCGCGGGTGGGCGTATGAGTCGTTTGCGCGTCAGCCTGCCGCCGCTGCATACCCTGACGGCCCAGAGCCGGGTGAGTGGTGCCTGGCTGGATCGTCAGGGCCAGTTCCAGGAGACCCACGAAACCAGCCTGCTGCAGCTGGGGCAGACGCCCAAGGTGCCGGCCCTGGAGTGTTTCCTGCACCCCGAGGACAGCCTGCTGGCGAGCATCGAACTGCCGGCCCTGGCTCCGACCAAGGTCAGCGCGGCGGTGGCCTGCGCCGCCCAGGCGCTGATCCTCGGCCAGAGCGAAGCCATGCACGTGGCCCACAGCCCGCGGGACGCCGACGGCCAGGTGCAGATCAGCTGGCTGCCGCGCACGGCGCTGGCGCAACTGGGGCAGGTGCTGGAACAGGCCGGCCTGAAACTGCGCGGCCTGTACCCGGCGCCCTATGCCTTGCCGGTGCCGGCGAGCGGCCAGTTGACGGCCAGCCTGCAGGACCAGCATTTGCTGCTGCGCCACAGCCTGCAGCAAGGCAGCGTGCAGCCCTTGCCCGAAGACGCCCTGCAGGCGCTGCTGGCCAACGGCGCCGGGCTGCAATGGGTTGGCGAGGCGGCCCCGGAAGCGGCCCTGGCGCAACTGCCGGCCAGCCAGCGCTGGACCGGCCAGCTCCCCGACTGGGGCCTGCACGGCGGGGTGCAGAACAACGGCCGTCGCCAGCCGGGCTGGGGCCGTGCCGCGGCGTTGTGCGCGGCGGCGCTGGCGGTCTGGACCCTGGGCCTGAACCTGTATGCCGCGCGTCAGGCGGACCAGGGCCAGCAACTCAAGGCGCAGATGAGCCAGCGGGTGCGCCAGGTGTTCCCGGAACTGCCGGTGATCCTCAACCCGCTGCAACAGGCGCGCCAGCAACTGGAGGCGCGGCAGAGCGGAGCCAGCGGCGAGGCCCCGCAGAGCTTCAACAGCCTGATGCAGCAAGCCAGCAACGCCATGCCGTTCGTGATCGGCGGCGTCGAGCGATTGAACTACGGCAACGGCGAGTTGCAACTGAGCCTGCTCAACGACACCCGGGTGCCGGCGCCGGACAGCGGCTGGCAGGGCCTGTTGAACCAGGCCGGGATCGAGGCCAGCCCGGGCGACCAGGGCTGGACCCTGCGGGCCGCCAGCGCCGCCGCCGGCGCGACGCCCATGGCCGCCGACGACAGCGAAGACAGCGAGGAGGACGAGGATGAATAAGCTGAGCCTCAATCTCGGCCTCGGCCGCTATCGCCAGCGCTGGCAACTGCATGTCGCCCAGGCGCGGCTGTACTGGAACGGCCTGGCGCTGCGGGAGAAGCGTCTGCTGGGCGGCGCGTCCGTGTTGCTGGGCGGGGTGTTGGTGTGGCTGCTGCTGATCGAGCCGGCGCTGAAAAAGATCGATTACTGGCAGGCCGAGACCCCCAAGCTGCGTTCCCAGGCCGAGGCCCTGGAGGTGCTGCTGCACCAGGCCGGGGGGCCCCGGGGCGCCGTGGCGGGGCAGAGCCTGGAGCAGTCCTTGCGCCAGACCCTGGATGCCGCCGGCCTGGAGGGGCTGTACCGGCTGCAGGCCGGCGAGGGTGAAGCCCCGGGCTGGCAATTGAGTTTTCAAGAGGCCCCGGCGGATGCCGTGGTCGGTTGGCTGCTGGGCAATCCCCGGCAGTTTTCCCTGGAAGTGATGGAGGCCCGCCTGCAACGCGCGGGGCCGGCCGACATCGATGGCACGGCAGGCAAACTGTCCGGAACCGTTCGCATGGATCAGGCGCTGGGCGCTAAGGAAGCTTCATGAAGTGGTCAGGTTCTTTTTATCCACGCCCGTCGCGCAAGGCACTGTCCTTGTTCCTGCTGGGGCCGCTGGCCCTGGCGCTGGCGGCGTGCACCCACAAACAGGGACCGCAGCCGCCGCTGTTGGTGGACAGCGAACTGGGGCGGCCCCTGGCCGAAACCAATCGCCAGGGCGGTGACGTGGTGGCCGAACGGGAAAAGGCCCAGGCGCAACAGACCCAGCGTCCCAAGTACCAGCATCCGATCAGCCATAGCGGGCGGCCATCAAGCGCCAGCAGCAACACCGGCAGCACGGTGGTGCGCAACCCCCTGGGCGACCAGCCGGTGCGCCTGAACTTCGTCGACGTCGATATCCAGGCCGTGGTCCGGGCCCTGGCGCGTTCCACCGGCCAGCAGTTCCTGGTGGACCCGCGGGTCAAGGGCAACCTGACCCTGGTCAGCGAGGGCGAGGTGCCGGCCCACCAGGCCTACGACATGCTGCTGGCGGCCCTGCGCATGCAGGGCTTCAGCGTGGTGGACGTCGGCGGCGTGGCCCAGGTGGTGCCGGAAGCCGACGCCAAGCTGCTCGGCGGGCCGATCTACAACGCCGGCAAGCCGTCGGCCAACGGCATGCTGACCCGCACCTTCCGCCTGCAATACGAAAACGCGGTGAACCTGATCCCGGTGCTGCGCCCGATCGTGTCGCCGAACAACCCGATCAACGCCTATCCGGGCAACAACAGCATCGTCATCACCGACTACGCCGAGAACCTCACCCGGGTGGCGCAGATCATCGAAGGCATCGACATCCCCAGCGCCCTGGACACCGACGTGGTGCCGGTGCAGAACGGCATCGCCGTGGACATCGCCGGCATGGTCTCCGAACTGCTGGAATCCCAGGGCGCCGACCCGACCCAGAAGATCAGCGTGGTCGGCGACCCGCGCTCCAACTCGATCATCATCCGCACCGGCAGCCCCGAGCGCACCGAGCTGGCGCGCAACCTGATCTACAAGCTGGACAACGCCCAGAGCAACCCGAGCAACCTGCATGTGGTGTACCTGCGCAACGCCCAGGCCGGCAAGCTGGCCCAGGCCCTGCGCGGCCTGCTCACCGGCGAGAGCGACAGCGGCACCGGCGACAACGCCCGGGCCATGCTCGGCAGCATGGGCGGCGGCATGAATCAGGGTGGCAGCAGCGGCAGCCAGAGCGGCAGCACCAGTTCCACCAGCGGCAGCTCCAGCCTGGGCGGCAGTAGCGGCTCCGGCAGTGGTTATGCCCAGGGCGGCAGTAGCAGCGGCAGCCAGAGCGGCACCCAGACGGGCGACCAGAACACCGCGTTCAGCGCCGGCGGCGTGACCATCCAGGCCGACGCCACCACCAACACCCTGCTGATTTCCGCGCCGGAGCCTTTGTACCGCAACCTGCGGGAAGTCATCGACCTGCTCGACCAGCGCCGGGCCCAGGTGGTGATCGAAAGCCTGATCGTCGAAGTGAACGAGGACGAGGCCGCCGAGTTCGGCGTGCAATGGCAGACCGGCAACCTGGGGGGCAGCGGTGTCATCGGCGGCGCCAACCTTGGCGGCAGCAACTTCAACCTCAACGGCAAGACCAGCATCGACGTGCTGCCCCAGGGCCTCAACGTCGGCCTGGTCAACGGCACCGTGGACATCCCCGGGATCGGCAAGATCCTCGACCTCAAGGTGCTGGCCCGGGCCCTGAAGACCAAGGGCGGGAGCAACGTGCTGTCGACGCCGAACCTGCTGACCCTGGACAACGAGGCGGCGAGCATCTTCGTCGGCCAGACCATTCCTTTCGTCACCGGCAGCTACGTCACCGGCGGTGGCGGCAACAGCAACAACCCGTTCCAGACCGTGCAGCGCGAGGAGGTGGGCCTGAAACTCAATGTGCGGCCGCAGATTTCCGAAGGCGGCACGGTCAAGCTCGACATCTACCAGGAAGTCAGCAGCGTCGACCAGCGGGCCTCGGTGCAGGCCGGCACCGTGACCCAGAAGCGCGCGATCGACACCAGCGTGCTGCTCGACGACGGCCAGATCATGGTCCTCGGCGGCCTGCTGCAGGATGGCTACAGCCAGAACAACAATGCGGTGCCGTGGTTGTCGACCATTCCCGGGATCGGCTCGCTGTTTCGCAACGAAAGCCGTTCGGCGACCAAGACCAACCTGATGGTGTTCCTGCGGCCCTACATCATTCGCGACAGCGCCGCGGGGCGTAGCATCACCCTCAATCGCTATGACTTCATGCGCCGGGCCCAGGGTGGTCTGCAGCCAGAACGCAGTTGGTCCATGCCGGACATGCAGGCGCCGCAATTGCCGACGGCGGAGCAGGGCGTGCCCGGCGCCGCGTCGGTCTCGGCCCCGCAACCTCGCGCCACCATCCGCGCCGTGCCGGCCAAGCCGGTGATCACGCAATGAACGGCGGTGAAGCAGGCGACGGAGTGTTCCAGCCCGATCCGGTGCGCAGGCTTGGCGAGGACTGTGTCCTCGATCGCAGCCTCGCGGGCTCGGCAGCGGCTACAGCACGGCGCATTGTCCCGGCTTTTCGTAGCCGCTGCCGAGCGCAGCGAGGCTGCGATCGGGCGCGCAGCGGCCGCCAAACCAGGCGGCTCGGTGCGTCAGGCAGATCGAGGCGGATGGTTTTACGTCTGCTTCGCAGCCGATCGCAGCCTCGCCGAAGCTCGGCAGCGGCTACAGGGATCACCGTCGAGTCCAGGTCGACCGGTAGGTCGCCTCGTTTTTCCGGGCCGTTGCAGACAACACCCACCTGGGAGATATCTCGATGACCCAGCTCCCCTACGCCTGGGCCAAATCCCAACGCATCCTCCTGCGCCACAGCGAGGAGGGCGCCGTGCTCCTGGTCTGCCCCTCGACCCCCGGCTGGTCCATCAGCGAGGTCCGTCGCCAGTTCGGCCCGGCGCGGCTGGAGCGGGTGCGCGACGAGGAGCTCGACGGCCTGCTGGCCAGCGCCTATTCCGATACCGGCAGTGCCGCCGCGGTGGTCGGCGCCGCCGAGAACGAGGTCGACCTCGACCGGCTGATGCAGGACATCCCGGAAATCACCGATTTGCTGGACACCCAGGACGGCGCGCCGGTGATCCGCATGATCAACGCCTTGCTGACCCAGGCCGCCCGGGACGGGGCCAGCGACATCCATATCGAACCCTATGAAAGCCACTCGGTGGTGCGCTACCGGGTCGACGGCACCCTGCGCGACGTGGTGTCGCCGCGCAAGGCCCTGCACGGCGCGCTGGTGTCACGGATCAAGATCATGGCCCAGCTCGACATTGCGGAAAAACGCCTGCCCCAGGACGGCCGCATCGCCTTGCGCGTGGCCGGGCGGCCCATCGATATCCGCGTCTCCACCGTGCCCACCGGCCACGGCGAACGGGTGGTGATGCGCCTGCTGGACAAGCAGGCCGGGCGCCTGCAACTGGAGACCCTTGGGATGGACCCGCAACTGCTGGCCAAACTCGACGGCCTGATCCGCCAGCCCCACGGTATCGTGCTGGTCACCGGCCCCACCGGCAGCGGCAAGACCACCAGCCTCTACGCCGCCCTGGCCCGGCTGGACGCCAGCACCAGCAATATCCTCACCGTCGAAGACCCGGTGGAGTACGACCTGCCGGGCATCAGCCAGATCCAGGTCAACGCCAAGATCGACATGACCTTCGCCCTGGCCCTGCGCGCCATCCTGCGCCAGGACCCGGACATCATCATGATCGGCGAGATCCGCGACCTGGAGACCGCGCAGATCGCCGTGCAGGCTTCGCTCACCGGGCACCTGGTGCTGGCGACCCTGCACACCAACGACGCGGTGTCGGCGATCAACCGCCTGATCGACATGGGCGTCGAGCCGTTCCTGCTGGCCTCGTCGATGCTCGGGGTGCTGGCCCAGCGCCTGGTGCGGCGCCTGTGCCCGCAGTGCAAGGAACAGGACCCGACCGCTCCCGGCACCTGGCGCCCGGTGGGCTGCCCGGCCTGCAACCAGATCGGCTACAGCGGGCGCACCGGTATCCACGAACTGTTCTGCATCGACGACGATGTGCGCAGCCTGATCCACCAGGGCGCCGACGAGCAGGCGCTGCGCGCCGCCGCCCGCCGCGCCGGGATGTTCAGCATGCGTGAGGACGGTGAGCGCTGGGTGCGCAGCGGCGCCACCGCCCCCGAAGAAATCCTTCGCGTAACCCGGGACGCCTGATGAACCGCTATCGCTACGAAGCCGCCGACGCCCTCGGCAAGATCGAGTCCGGGCACCTGGAGGCCGACAGCCAGAGCGCGGCCTTCGGCGTGTTGCGCAGCCGTGGCCTGACCGCCTTGCAGGTGCAACTGGAGAGCAACACACCCAAGGCCGGTGGCGGCAGCCTGTTCAGCGCCAAGCTGTCGGATAACGACCTGGCCTGGGCCACCCGTCAGCTGGCCAGCCTGCTGGGGGCCAGCCTGCCGCTGGAGGCGGCGCTCAGCGCCACGGTGGAGCAGGCCGAGCGCAAGCACATCGCCCAGACCCTGAGCGCGGTGCGCGCCGACGTGCGCAGTGGCATGCGCCTGGCCGAAGCCCTGGCGGCGCGGCCCCGGGACTTCCCCGACATCTACCGCGCGCTGATTGCCGCCGGCGAAGAGTCGGGCGACCTGGCCCAGGTCATGGAGCGCCTGGCCGATTACATCGAAGAGCGCAACACCTTGCGCGGCAAGATCCTCACGGCCTTCATCTATCCGGGAGTGGTGGGGCTGGTCTCGGTGGGCATCGTGATCTTTCTGCTCAGCTACGTGGTGCCCCAGGTGGTCAGCGCCTTTTCCCAGGCGCGCCAGGACCTGCCGGGGCTGACCCTGGCGATGCTCAACGCCAGCGACTTCATCCGCGCCTGGGGCTGGCTGTGTTTTGGCGTGCTGGCCGGCGGCTTCTGGAGCTGGCGCCTGTACCTGCGCAACCCCCAGGCGCGGTTGAACTGGCACAGCCGGGTGCTGCGCCTGCCGCTGGTGGGGCGTTTCGTGCTGGGCCTGAACACCGCGCGCTTCGCCTCGACCCTGGCGATCCTCGGCGGCGCCGGGGTGCCGCTGCTGCGCGCCCTGGAAGCGGCGCGCCAGACCCTGTCCAACGATCGCCTGAGCCAGAGCGTCAGCGACGCCACTGCCAAGGTCCGCGAAGGGGTCAACCTGGCCGCCGCGCTGCGGGTGGAAAAGGTGTTCCCGCCGGTGCTGATCCACCTGATCGCCAGCGGCGAAAAAACCGGCGCGCTGCCGCCCATGCTCGAACGCGCCGCGCAAACCCTGTCCCGGGACATCGAACGCCGGGCCATGGGCATGACCGCCTTGCTGGAACCGCTGATGATCGTGGTCATGGGCGGGGTGGTGCTGGTGATCGTCATGGCGGTGTTGTTGCCGATCATCGAGATCAACCAGTTGGTGCAGTGACCGGCGTCGGCAGCCCAAGACCTGTAGGAGCGAAGCTTGCTCGCGATGGCGTCCGTCCAGACAGCCCGCGGCGTCTGGATCGCGGGCAAGCCTCGCTCCTACAGACTGTGAGTTTCGTATGCGAACGCTCCGTAGCCGCTGCCGTCAAACCTGAGCCCGCGGTTCGCCAGGATTAACGGCATGGTTTGCCGCAACTTTTTTCTCGGCCACGCCACGCCACCCGAGCAGCCAACCCGTCGAACTCGGGTTCCTCGTTCTGTCATGCACAACCACCCCCATGGACCCCAGCCCAGGACCCGCGCCGCGCCCAGCCGAAAGCGCGCAGAAGGCCCGGCGAAACCTCGCTGTAACCTGCGCTGAAACCCCTGCGCCAGAGCCCTCGAACACCCGAGAAAGTTTTTCAGAATCAAGGCCTTTCTCCCGAGGTTTTTTCCTTTATCTGTCACCGGAAGCTGCGAACTTCTTACCCATGGCCTCACCCACACAACGCTCTCAGAGCAGGGCAGAGGATCTGAGCGCCATGGCGTCATGCAAGAACCATTGACCTCCGTACAAACACGACGAAAGGAGATTCTTCATGTTTAAGCGCACTATGATCGCAGCTTCCCTGGCCGTAGCCGCCCTGGCTTCGGCTCAATCGATGGCCGCCGTGGTCGGTGGCGGTGCCACCCTGCCACAGAACCTGTACGGCACCACCGCCGGTACCGGCATCCTGGCTTCCTCGACTCCAGGCTTCAACGCTTACATCGGCGTGGGCAGCGGCGCGGGCAAGCTGGCGTTCTTCAACAACGACGCCACCAAATTCAACCTGGCTGCCGGCACTACTGTCGACTACGCCGGTAGCGACTCGATCGTCAGCGCCGCGGAACTGACCGGCTACAACGGCAGCGCCACCAACGGCCGTGCCAGCTACGGTCCGCTGATTCAGATCCCGGCCGAAGCCACTTCGGTCACCGTGCCTTACAACATCGCTGGCAAAACCTCGCTGAACCTCACCAGCGCCCAGCTGGCCGACATCTTCTCGGGCAAGATCCAGAACTGGAAAGACGTGGTCTTCGGCGGCGTGGCCGGTCCTGACCTGCCAATCAAGGTCGTCTATCGCACCGACGGCAGCGGCACCACCGAGATCTTCACCACCCACCTGAAGGCGGTAAAACCTGCTTCGGTACCTGGCGCCAGCAACAACTTCGCCACCGCCGTGGGCTTCAACCCAGCCACCAACGCTCCAGCCGGCTCGACCTACATCGGCGTTTCCGGTAGCGGCGCGATCGCTTCCACCGTGGCCAGCACCAACGGCGCCATCGGTTATGTCAGCCCTGACTTCGCCGAGTTCAACAACGCTGCCAAGGTAGCAACCGTCAACGGCTTCCTGCCAACCGCGGTCAACGTACAGGTCACCCTGGATACCGCGCTGCCACCGACCAACCCTGCCAGCGGCAAGGATGTCGCCAACCCACTGGACTGGGTTCCAACCTTCGCCAACCCAAGCAACGGCTACCCGATCGTTGGCTACACCAACCTGATCTTCAGCCAGTGCTACAAGGACGCCGGTGACAACCTGCGGATCCGCAACTTCCTCAACACCCACTACACCGGCGGCAACAACGCCGCTGTGGCCAGCCACTCCTTCATCCCGCTTCCAGCCAGCTGGCAGTCCGCTGTACACAACACCTTCTACAACACCGCCAGTTCCCTGCGCGTTGGCAACACCAACGTCTGCAACGGTATCGGTCGTCCGCTGTAAGGCCCCGCCACCGGCAGGGTTCGTGCAACAGCCGGCAATGGTTCAGGCCATTGCCGGCTTTCTCGTTTCCGCCTGTTGTCGCGCAGATGAACTTTGCATGACAGAAGTTCGGTCGCGCCTGCCCATAACCGCCTTAGCAGTAATCCCGCGAGTGTGCTTGCGTCGACCGTCGTACCCGCCATTCGCCCGAACCGTGAAAAGGATCCGCAAGTGATGCGCTCTGAGCCGAATCTGCCTGTTTCCCGACTCGTCAACGCCTCTGCCGCCGCCGGGCAGCCGGTGCTGCGGCTCAAGCCGCTGGCGCACGCCATTGCCCTGTTGATGCTCACCGGCACGGCCCAGGCGGCGCAGCCCCAGGCCTTCAGCGCGGGCTGGTTCGGGGCCATGGGGGCGAGCCAGGGTGCCGGCGCCGCGCGGCCCGCGGTGGCGCAGCCGGCCGGTACGCCACCGCCTTTGGCGCAACAGCAGCGGGTCAACGAGCAGTTGCAGCGTTCGATGAGCAACCTCAACAACACCGTGGCCGCCATCGCCGCCCAGCAGGCGGTACAGGCCGCCGGCCGCGCGGCCGCGTTGACCGGCCCGCAGACCGTGCATAACGGCCTGGGGGGCAATGGCCTGAATGTGGTGGTCGGGGCCGACGGCAAGCCGCTGTTCGTCAATGCCGAGGGGCCGGTGCAGACCGATGCCAACGGCAAGGCGCTGGTGTCGATCAAACAGACCGCCGACAAAGCCATCCTCAACTGGGAAACCTTCAACATCGGTCGCGACACCACCGTCGAGTTCAAGCAGAACGCCGATTGGGCGGCGCTCAACCGCATCAGCAACAGCACCGCGCCGAGCCAGATCCAGGGCGCGCTCAAGGCCGACGGCACGGTGCTGATCCTCAACCGCAACGGCGTGGTGTTCAGCGGCAGCAGCCAGGTCAATGTGCGCAACCTGGTGGCGGCGGCGACCACCTTCAGCGACGAGCAATTCACCAGCCGCGGGCTGTTCAGCGCCAGCGACAGCATGCCGACCTTCAGCGACGCCGCCGGCAAGGTCCTGGTGGAGCAGGGCGCGCAGCTCCAGACCCACGCCCCGGGCTCTTCCACCGCCAGCGGCGGTTATGTGCTGCTGTTGGGCAAGGAAGTGGACAACGCGGGCAGCATCACTACCCCGCGGGGCCAGGCCGCGCTGGTGGCCGGCGACAGTTTCGTGATCAAGAAGGGCTACAGCACCGACGGTAACCCGACCTCGACCACCCGCGGCAACGAGGTGGTTGCCACAGGCAGCGGCAAGGTCGGCAACCGTGGCTCGATCCAGGCGGCCACCGGCGACATCACCCTGAGTGCCCAGCAGGTGCTGCAGCAGGGCCTGGCCCTGAGCAGCACCTCGGTGGACGCCCGCGGCACCCTGCACCTGAACGCCAGGGGCAGCGACGCCAAGGTGACCCTGGGCGAGGGCAGCACCAGCGCCATCTTGATCGACAGCAGCACGGCCCTGGACAGCCAGCGCGCCGGCCTGCTGACACCGGCCTTGAACCAGGCCGGCAACGTGCCCCTGGCCGACACCTATCGCCGCGACCAGTCGCTGGTGGAAATCGCCAGTGGCGGCAGCGTGGATTTCCAGAGGGGGTCGATCACCCTGGCCACCGGCGGCCAGGTCGCGGTGAGCTCCGGGCAGCGCAGCCTGGTACGCGACGGCGCGGTGATCGATGTGTCGGGCGCGGTGGGCGTCAAGGTGGCGATGGAGTCCAACAGCGTCAAGGTCAATATCCAGGGCAACGAGCAGCGCGACGCCTCGGTCAACCGCGACAGCAAGCACCTCAACAGCAACGATGTCTGGGTCGATACCCGCGAACTGGTGCGGGTCCCGGCGGGGACCAACGGCTATGCCACGGACCGCTGGTACACCGCCGGTGGCTTGCTCGAAGTGGGCGGTTATCTGGGCACCCAGCCGCACAACGTCGGCGAGTGGATGGCCCAGGGCGGCAGCGTGCGCCTGGGCGGCAACGAGGTGGTGACCCAGCAGGGTTCGCAGATCAACCTCTCCGGCGGCACCCTGGATGTGCAGGACGGGATGATCCGCCAGACCTGGCTGCGGGCCGCCGACGGCCGCTTGTTCGAGCTGTCCAAGGCCCCGGGGGACATTCTCTACAGCGGGATCTACAAGGGCTTCGAAGAGCACAGCGTGCGCTGGGGCCAGACCGCCTATCACTACAACCCGCTGATCGCTCCCCGGGAGCGCTTCGAACAGGGCTACAGCGTCGGCCGCGATGCCGGCCGCCTGGAGGTCGGCAGCCGCAATGCGGTGCTCGAAGGGCAGATTGTCGGCGACACCTTCCAGGGCGATCGCCAGACCCAGGCCCCGCGCCCGGGGCTCGACGGCTACCGCCAGGTGCAGAACGCGGTGGCCCGCGGCGCGCAGCTGGTGGTGGGTTCCTATGTGCCGTACTACGTCAAGGACAGCGCCAGCCTGCAGTACGCCCTGAGCGCGGATGCCACTACCGTGAAGCAGGTGGTGCTGGGGCAGGCCGCGTCGATCGCCGACGGGCTGGACCTGGACACTCTTCTGCCCGAGGCGCGCAAGGGCACCCTGGTACTCGACACCGAGCAACTCAACGCTTTCAAGCTCGGCAGCCTCAAGGTCGCCGCCACGGGCAGCATCGTGGTCGACGGCGCGCTGCAGGTCAGCCCGGGCGGCGACATCACCCTGTATGGCCCGCAGGTGCAGGTCAATGCCGACCTGAGCGCCCATGGCGGCAGCCTGGCCCTGGGCAATGTGCTGCAGCAGATCACCAGCAACGGCAAGGTCGACACCACCCTGGCGGCGACGGCGGGCCAGCGCGCCACGCTGCAGGTCGGCAGTGGCGTACAGCTGGACGCCAGCGGCCTGTGGAGCAACCTGTTGCTGGACCCCGCCGACAGCAGTCGCTTGCCTTACCTCGACGGCGGCAGCGTTTCCCTGCGCAGCAGCGCCGATGTGGCGCTGGACCGTGGCAGCCTGATCGACGTGTCATCGGGCGCGGCACTGATGAGCGATGGCAAGACCCGCGGCGGCAAGGGCGGCGATGTCACCCTGGCGGCCAATGCCAACAGCGCGGCGGCCATCGGCACCCTCGAACTGGGTGGCGAGCTGCGGGGCCATGGGGTGAAGGGCGGCGGCACCTTGAGCCTCCAGAGTGGCAAGGTGTTGATCGGCGAGCGGGCCGCCGATACCGCCGCCGGCACCCTGGTGCTGGCGCCGCGGTTCTTCGACAAAGGCTTCGCCGCCTATGACATCACCGGCAACCAGGGCCTGAAGGTGGCTGACGGGGCGCAGGTCGAGGTGACCCAACCGGTCTATCTCTTGGGCGATCAGGCCCGGAGCACGGCGACTGGAGCAGACCCGGCCTCTGTGCTGGAACGCTGGCTACCGGGGCTTTACCAGGAAGACCCGACCAAGGCCGTACTCAGCCAGCGCCAGGGCGCGAGCATCAGCCTGCGGGCCGGCACCGCGCGCTCGAGCGCGGCGGACATGGCCAGCACCCAGCTGGTGGTGGGCAAGGGCTCGGCCATCCGTGTCGACCCCGGCCAGTCGATCACCCTGGGCAGCATCGGCCAGCTGACCGTGGACGGCACCCTGAATGCCTGGGGTGGCGCCATCGCCTTGCGCGGTATCCAGGTGGCGCCGGACGTGGCCGAGGCCGTCGAGGCCGCCGGCCATGGCCGTTCGATCTGGGTGGGGGAACAGGCGGTGCTGGATGTGGCCGCGCGAGCGGCCACGGCTATCGATGCCCAGCGGCGGCGTTACGCAACAGTGGCCGCGGGCGGCAGCATCGTGATCGGCGGGCAGATCGACCCGCTGACCGGCATCGCCAGCGCCGCCAATCAATTTGTGGTGGTGCGCGAAGGGGCGCGCCTGGAGGCTTCCGGCGCCCAGGCCATGGTCGATGTGGTGGGGCAAGGGCCGGTGGCGGTGGCCAGCAATGGCGGGCGTATTTCCCTGGCCTCGAACAACGGCCTGTACCTGGACGGCACTCTCAACGCCCACGCCGGTGGCAGCGGCGCCGCGGGCGGCTCGTTGAATGTGGCGCTGGAGGCACCGCTGTACCGCACCAGTGCGTCGCGGCGGGTACTCCAGGCGCGGGAGATGGTGCTGGGCCAGGCCAGCGTCGACAGCCTGCTGCCGGGCGGCGTCGGTCCGGAGGCGGTGCTCGATACCCTTGCCTACGGCCATGCCCGGCTAGGGCTGGACAAGGTCCAGGCCGGTGGTTTCGACAACCTGGCGCTGCTCAGCAACGGCCTGATCAGTTTCGACGGCGCGCTGTCGCTGGCCCTGGGGCAGAGCCTGCAGTTGTACGCCGGTGCCTTGGCGTTGAGCGATGGCGCCGCGGCCGGTTCGCGGGTGCAACTGGCCGCGCCTTATGTGCGCCTGGCGGGTGTCGGCGCGGTGGACGCGCCTGACCGCTCGATACGCCCCACGGTGCAGGGCGGGGTTTCGACCCAGGTGTCGACGGGAACCCTGGCCGTCATGGCGGGCAACGTGCTGGATGTCCGCGACGGGGTGAATATCGGGGCCCAGGCCAGCCCCGCCAGCAACCTGAGCCAGGCCATCGACCGTCGTGCCTTCGATGCGACGCAACTGATCAGCCAGGGCGACCTGCGCTTCCTGGGCAGCACCGTCAACGCGCGCAGTACCAATCTGGCGACCCAGGGCGACCTGCGGCTGGCGGCGGCGCAGATCTACCCGGCCACCGGCGCGGTGGCGCAGGTGCTCGCGGGGTATCGGGGCAATGACCGGGACTACGACCCAAGCCGCACCCTGAGCATCGGCCGCACCGGCAGCGTCGACCCGGCGCAACCCTATTCGGTGTTCGGCAAGCTGACCCTCGGCGCGGCGGTCATCGAGCAGGGCGGCGTGCTGCGGGCGCCTCTGGGCAATATTTCCCTGGGCACCCAGGACGGGATACTGCGTTACACCAAAGCCCTCGACCTGCTGCCGGGCAGCCTGACATCGGTCAGCGCCGCGGGCCTGACCCTGCCCTATGGCGGCACGGTGGACGGCGTGACCTGGCGTTTCGACGGCAAGCAAGTGGACTTGCTGGGCGTGGGCGGCACCAGCTCCAACGCCAACCTGGTGGTGGGTACGCAGCTGCTGGGGCAGTCGATCGACGTGCAACAGGGTGCGGTTCTGGACCTGTCCGGAGGCGGCCAGTTGCTGGGCGCGGCGTTCGTGTCCGGGCGCGGCGGTTCCACCGATGCGCGCTATAACCCCCTGGTGCAGTTCGGCGTCGATGGCCGCTTCACCTTGCCGGGGCTGGACACCAACCCGGTGTACGCCGTCGTGCCCGGGGTCCAGGCCAGTGTCGCGCCCAGCGGCGGCGAAGCGGGGGCGAGCGCACCGCTGGTGGGCCAGCAGATCAGCATCGACGCGGGCGTCCCCGGCCTGCCGGCGGGCACCTACACCTTACTGCCTTCGACCTATGCCCTGATGCCGGGGGCGTTCCGGGTCGAGATCAATGGCCTGGTGGCACCTTTCGGAGCCAACGCGGTCATCGGCAGCACGGCCATGCGCAATGGCTCCTGGTCCAGCGCCGGGCGGCTGTCCATTGCCCAGACCGGAATCCATGACAGCTTGACCCGGCAGGTGATCCTGACCCCGGCCGCGGTGCTGCGCAGTTACTCGCAATACAACGAAACCCCGTATGCCGATTTCGTGCGCAGCGATGCCGCGCGCCAGGGCGTGCCTCGCGCAGCGCTGGAGGCCGACGGCAAAACCTTGCGGGTCAGCCTGATTGCCGGCAAGAACGGTTTTTCCAACGGTTTCGAGTTTGCCGGGACCGCGCGTTCGGCAGCGGCCGCCGGCGGTTTTGGCGCGAGTCTGGAGGCGCTGTCCGGATTCAGCGACAGCCCCATCGAGATTCTGCCTACCGGGGGCACTGCCAGCGGCAACGGGGTGGCGTTCCATGCCGATGACTTGAATGCCATCGGCACGGCCCGCATGAGCATTGGTGGAGCGCCGACCGTGGTGTATGGCCAGGGCGGCAATTTTGCCGGTTTCGACGCGAACCGTGCCGCCGAGTCGGTGACGTTGCGCCAGGGCGTAACCTTGTCGGCCCCTGAAGTGTTCCTCGTTTCCGGCCGGCCCCGTGGCGCGATCCAGATCGAGCAGGGCGCCTCGATCAACACCCTGGGCCGTGGCGAAGCGGCCTACGACTCCACCGATGGTTTTATCTACCAACCCGGACTGCGCAGCGTGCTGGCCGTCTCCAACGGTGTGCTGCAAATGCTCGCGCCGACCGAGGGCGATATTTCCCGGGGGCCTGGCAGCATCTTGATCGGTGACTGCGCCCAGGCAGCCTGCCGGGGCGAAACTACGCTGTACTCCCAAGGCACCATTGCCTTTGCCACCACCAACACCTTCAGGCTGGGCGATGCGGTGCGCTACGGCACCCGTCACCTGGCCCTGGCGGTCGGCGGGGTCAATGTCGGCAGTCCAGAGGCCTTGGCCGCGGCCCAGGCGCGCAATGCCCTGCCGTCGGGGTTGACCCTCAACCAGGACGTCATGAGCCGCTTGCTGCGCGGCGACACCGCCAGTGGGGCGCCGGCCCTGGAAACCCTGTCGTTGACCGCCGGCCAGTCATTGAATTTCTACGGCAGCACCACCCTGAGCACCCTGGACGGCAACGGTCAGTCGATGCTCGACAACCTGATGCTCAGCACCCCGGCGATCTACGGCGCCGGTGCGGCCGGCGATGTGGCGCTGATCCAGACCGGCAACCTGATCTGGAACGGCGTCGCCGGCGCGCCTCCAGGGGTGATCGCCAACGGCGCGGGGACCGGCAGCGGCACCCTGGAGATCCAGGCCCGGCGCATCGAATTCGGCTATGGCCCCAACACTCAGCCCGATCCCTTGGCCGACTACGCGCGCCTGGCCCTGGGCTTCGCCAACGTCAACCTCAGCGCCAGCGAGCGCCTGACCGCCAACCACAAGGGCAGCCTAGCGGTGTATCAGGCCCAGGGCGCTTATGAAGCCGGCAAGGGCTTCGCCTACAGCGGCGGCAACCTGAATATCAGCACGCCGTTGCTGACCGGCGAGGCGGGTTCGGTCAACCGCATCACCGCGGGCGGCGACCTGCGGCTGAGCCGCACACCGGGCCAGCAAGCGGCGTTGCCGACCATCGACAGCCTCGGCGCCGAGGTGTCGCTGGCCGGCAGGAGCGTCGAACTGGACAGCGCAGTGGTCTTGCCCAGCGGCAAACTGACGGTGAATGCCGAGCAGGGGTTGAGCCTGACCGACAGCGCCCATCTCGACCTGGCCGGGCGCCAGGTCACCTTCAACGAAGTCAGCAAATACAGCTGGGGCGGCGATGTGATCTTGCACAGCCGTGAGGGCGATATCCGCCAGGCGAGCGGTTCGCTGATCGACCTCTCGGCCCGGAACAACCACGGCGGCAGCCTGAAAGCGCTGGCCGTGGGCGAGGGCGGTGGCCGGGTGGATCTGCAAGGCAGGTTGCTCGGTGCCAGCAGCGGGTATTACGACGCCGGCGGCACCCTGGTGCCGTACAAGGCCGGCAGCGTCGATATCCGCGCGCAGGCGCTGGGGGATTTCGCCGCGCTCAACCAACGTCTCAACCAGGGCCAGGTGTTCGGCGCCCGCAGCTTCCAGATCAAGCGCGGCGACCTGACCATCGGCAACGAACTCAAGGCCGGCGAAGTCAACGTTTCCGTGGATAACGGCCAGTTGACGGTGCTGGGCACCGTCGATGCCAGCGGCGAGCGGGTCGGCAGCATCCGCCTGGCCGCCAAACAGGGACTGACCATCGCCGGCGGTGCGGTGCTCGATGCCCATGGCACGGCCCTGCGGGTCGACAGCTACGGCAAGATCATCGATTCGCCGAACCGCGCGGTGGTCGAGCTCAATTCCGGCCTGGGCCAGCTGACCCTGGCCGACGGTGCGCGCATCGACCTGCGCCATGGCACCGCGGTCGCTGCCGGTACGGCGCCCGGCCAGTACGACGGCCAGGCCCGCGGCACCCTGGAACTCAATGCGCCGCGCCTGGATGCCAATGATCCGACCCTGGGCGATATCGCCATCGATGCCAGCGGCCGGCTGACGATCCAGGGCGCGCGCTCCATCGCGGTGAACGGCACCGCCCGTTACACCGACGCCCCCGCGGGTACGGCGCCGGCCGCCAGCGGTCGGCCGTACCAGGTGATCGATCAGGCCTACCTGGACGCCAAGCACCAGGACAGCCAGCGCTTTATCGACAACGCCTTGAGCAATGCCGGGTTGATGCACGGCAAGCTGGCCGGTCTGAACAACGCCGCC
Organism: Pseudomonas sp. NPDC089530; assembly: GCF_050280705.1. NCBI lineage: Bacteria > Pseudomonadati > Pseudomonadota > Gammaproteobacteria > Pseudomonadales > Pseudomonadaceae > Pseudomonas > Pseudomonas sp. NPDC089530. The sequence goes on from NZ_JBNNVU010000002.1 coordinate 28,914, forward strand.
TATGCCGACGCCTTCCACCTGCGCCCGGGGCTGGAGATCGTCACCCCGGGCGATCTGGTGATCAGCGGCGACCTGGATCTCTCCGGCTACCGCTATGCCGGCGTCAATCCCCATGCGCAGAAAACCGCGGTCTACGGCTCCGGCGAGCCGGGCAACCTGGTGATTCGCGCCGGCGGCGACCTGGATATTTACGGCAGCATCAACGACGGTTTCGCGCCGCCGCCGCCGACCCCGGACGATGCCGGCTGGGTGTTGACCCCCGGTCGCCAGGCCTTTGGCGGCGACGTGGTGGTGCCGGGGCCGGGCGTGACGCTGGCCGACGGTAGCCTGTTCCCCAGCGGTAAGACCCTCAACTATGCCTTGCCGATCAAACCGGTGCGCCTGGCCCAGGGCACCTTGCTGCCGGTCGAGGCGACCCTGCAGGCGCCGCTGGAACTGCCGGCCGGCACTGTGCTGCAAGCGGCCGTGCGCGACGGCGCCGGCAATCAGGTGTATGCCGCCGGCACCCTGATTCGCGAGGCCGTGACCCTGGCCAGCGGCATGACCCTGGACGCTGGCACGCGGCTGCCCGCGGCCGCCTCGCTGGGCGCCATGACCTGGCCGGCCGGGGTGCCGTTGCCGAGCCTCGACAGTTTTGGCTCGAACAACCCGGGAGGCGTGCAACTGGCTGGCTCGCTGGCACTGAAGGTGGGTGCCTTGATCCCGTCGGAAACCGATATCAAGTTGCCGTCCGGGGTGATTTCGGTGCCGCTGCGCACGGTGACCGGCGGGCGCCAGGGGCGTAACTGGGCCATCGCCCCGTTGCTGCCGGAGGGCTCGCTGTCCTGGTCGATGCGCCTGGTGTCGGGGGCCGATACCTTGGCCGCCGACACCCGCGCGATCAAACCGGTGATGGCTGGCGACCTGACCTTGGCCGATACCCATTACGCGGTCTTCGAGGGGCACGAGACCATCATTATCCCGGGGACTCCGGAGCGTCCGGGCGGCGCATGGTTCTGGAACGAACTGGGGGTGTTGATCGATCCGAGTTTCGTCGAAGGCACGCGGGTCGCGCCGGCGGATGAAACCTGGTGCGCACAAGAAATGTGCAATCGCTTCAACTACGTCTGGAGCGATCTCGGGGTGTTGATCGACCCGAGCTTTATCGAGGGTACGCCGGTGACGGCGGAGTATGAGTCCTGGTGTTCGGATGGATTGTGTGTCTCGTTGGGCGAGGCCATTCCCGGCACGCCGGAGCAGGTCATCGTCGGCCCGGTGAACAGAGTGACGCCGATCACCCAGCACTTCAGCGTATTGCGCACCGGGACCGGGGATCTGGACCTGCTGGCGGCGGGTAATGTGGCCATGCAGTCGTTATATGGGGTCTATACCGCCGGGGCTTCGACGGCCGCACGAGCCGGCGATCTGCAAGCCGCTTTCGATCAGGCGCGCAGTCGGGGCAGCGATGGCAGTGTGCTGGGCAGTGCAGGGGCTGCTTACGAAACCCTGGTCAACGAGGGCCCAGGGAGTCTGTATGCGGCCTGGTATCCGGATCAGGGCGGCAACCTGCTATTGCGCAGCGGTGGCAGTCTGACCGGCGATGTGTTCAGCAACTACACCGAACCCCGTAATGAAAATGCCCGCGCTCAATTGGCCAGTACCAACCTGGGCAATTGGCTCTGGCGTCAGGGGACGGGCGATACAGTCGGGGTTACGCCGATTCCGGCCAGTTGGTGGATCAACTTCGGCACCTATGTGAGTGGTCGCGGAGCAGTGAACACCGGTAATCCCGATAGCAACCTGATTGCGCAGATGCCAATACTGGTGGGCTTTACCGGTATTGGCACCTTGGGCGGCGGCAATCTGACTCTGGACGTGGGGGGGGATGCCGGCTTGCTCAGCCGTCGTGGCGCGCCGGACGCGGTTTCCTCGCCACGCAGTCAGGGGTTGGTGCTGGCGGTGGGCAGCAGTGGTCGGGTGACCCCGACAGGGGAGCTGCTGCTGACCGGCGGTGGCGATCTGGATGTGCGCGTCGGTGGCGATCTGAACCCTGGATTATCGGCTCGGGCCGCCACCAGTACATCGGTCGTCAATCCAGTCTCCACCGATTACACCCGACAGAACCTGAGCTTGAACGGGGTCTTGAGCAACCTGCGTGGCGCGCTCGGCCTGCAAGCCTCGAGCCTGGGGGGAATTGCCTTGAGCTATGGCAGTCTCGTGCAGCTTAACGACAGCAAGGAGATCCGCGCCTACGACCCGTTTAACGCGTCCCTGGGCACTGCGACAGGGGGCATGGTGTTGATGCTCGGCGACGCCACGGCCAGCCTGGCCACCCGCGGCGATCTGGTGCTGGCCGGTACGGGCGACCCAGGGCGGACTTCTACGGAAAACGCCTCGGCATTCACCTATGACGGTACCTCTTATGGAACGGGGGGCTATGGCTGGTTTTCGTTGTGGACCCAGCGCACCGCCATCGATCTGTTTTCGGCGGGAGGCAGCCTGACCCCGAGTGTGCAGGCCGGTGATATAGGCAATAACGGTCAACCTATTGGCAACCGCAACAGCTCGCCGACCGATGGCCGATTCATTTTCCCTTCGCAATTGAGCGCAGTTGCCGCCAGTGGCGATGTGTTTATAGGCGGCTCGGCTCTGGGGGGCGCGATCAACAACCAGCAGTACTCGTTGCTGTTGGCGCCGTCGACCAATGCTCGCCTGGAAGTGCTGGCTGGCGATTCGATTTATGCCGGTGGGTATGCCATCAACCAGTCCGGAGCCTCTCTGAATGCGATGCCTACGCCTTTTACACCGGCATTCGCGGGCTGGGGCACGGGCTCCAGCCCCATAGTGACCAATCTGAGCAGCGACGGTATTACGATCCCGAGCATCAAGAACGAGTTCTCGTTGTTCGCCTTTGGCGCCAACACCGCCAACGGTCAGTTCGCCAGTGCTGATGTGGCGCGCTTTTATGCGGTTGGCGGTGACATAGTCGGATTGCGCAGTGGTGAGATATTGAACTTCACCCTCGGCCCACGGCTTGGACAAACCTGGTACGAAGCGGCGGGCCCGGTATGGATGAAGGCCGGTCGCGATATCGTCAACTCGGGAACGGCGCTGGGTGAGCGGACGGGGATCCCCAACATTATCGCCAGTTCGCTGGAAGATATGTTCGGTCGCGGCACCAGCAGCGGCAACCTGTTTGTGCATAACGACCCCAGGGATATCTCCATCGTCTCGGCCGGGCGCGACCTGCTGTTCAGCTCCTTCAACGTCGCCGGCCCCGGCGCCCTGGAGATCAGCGCCGGGCGCAATATCCTGATGCAGGACCGGGCAGCGGTGAACAGCCTCGGCCCGGTGGCGGCGGGGGACTCGCGGCCTGGGGCCAGCATCGTGATGCAGGCCGGGGTCGGGGCCGCCGGCCTGGATTACCTGAAGTTCGTCATGCCTTACCTCGACCCGGCCAACCAGGCGCAGGCCGATGTGCCGCTGGCCGGGCAACGGGGCAAGGTGGCCAAGGCCTATGAAGCCCAACTGCAGCAGTGGCTCAAGGAGCGTTTTGCCTTCGAGGGTTCCGGCGACGAGGCGCGCGGCTATTTCGCCAGCCTGCCGGCGGAGCAGCAGCGGGTATTCGCCCGTCGGGTGTACTTCGAGGAGCTGCGCGAGGGCGGGCGCGAGTACAACGATGCCGGCAGCCCGCGGCATGGCAGCTTTATACGCAGTCGCAGCGCCATTGCCGCCTTGCTGCCGGCCACCGACGTGGCGGGCAACCCGATCGTTTACGACGGCGATATCACGATGTACGGCGGCGCCGGGGTGCGCACGCTGTTTGGCGGCGATATCCAGATGCTGACCCCGGGCGGGCAGCAGGTGTTCGGCATCGAAGGCGAGGCGCCGCCGGCCAGTGCCGGGGTCATCACCCAGGGCGCCGGCGATATCCAGCTGTATTCCCAAGGCAGCATCCTGCTGGGGCAGAACCGGGTCATGACCACCTTCGGCGGCTCGATCCTCGGCTGGTCGAACGCCGGGGACATCAACGCCGGGCGCGGCTCCAAGACCACGGTGATCTACACCCCGCCCAAGCGGGTCTACGACCGCTGGGGCAATGTCACGCTGTCGTCGAACGTGCCGAGCTCGGGGGCGGGGATCGCGACCCTGGCGCCGATCGCCGAGGTGCCGGCCGGGGATATCGACCTGCTGGCGCCGTTGGGCACCATCGATGCGGGGGAGGCGGGGATCCGGGTCTCGGGCAACGTCAATATCTTCGCCTTGCAGGTGGTCAACGCGGCCAACATCCAGACCCAGGGCAAGTCCTCGGGGATTCCGGTGGTAGCCGCCGTCAACACCGGGGCCATCACCTCGGCCAGCTCGGCCGCATCATCGGCGACCCAGGCCGCCGAAGACGTGGCGCGCCAGCAGCAGGCGGCGTCGCGGCAGAACCTGCCGTCGGTGTTTACCGTGCAGGTGCTGAGTTTCGGCCAGGAACGCCTGGCGCCGACCCAGGACGGCGCCAGCCGGGCCAACCCGGCCTACAACCCGGACAGCCCGGTGCAGGTATTGGGCGCCGGGCCGCTGAGCGATCAGGCGCGGCAGCAGTTGACCGAGGAGGAGCAGCGGCAACTGACCCTATAGGTTCTCTCGTGGCAACACAGTTTGGGGCGATCGTCGATCGCCCCTTTTTTTTTGCAGACCAGGCACACCCTGTCCAAGCCTCCCTGAGATCTCGGCGAAGGCTCTAGCCTGCGGGTTTGCCATTTTTTGCCCGGATTCATGGAGCAGAACGGCGCCTATCGGCCGGCACGGCGGGCGATTGACGGCAAAATAATGGCTAATTAACATCGCGCCATCACTTTGATATCAAGCAGTTGTCGAGGGATCGAACATGTACTCACCCGCCCTTGCGGGGAGGTTGTGCCTGGCTTTGCTGTGCCTGACTCCGCTGCATCTCGTTCCTGCCGCTCCCACCCCCGGTGCCGACCTGAGATATCGAGCAACTCCCTGGACTGTCCGCACGCGGCCAGCATCTGCCCGCCAGCGTGGCCTTGGCCCACTCCCTGGAGCGTCCTGATGTCCTGACCGAGCGCGAGGCGCCGATCTGTTTCCGCCTGGATTTCTCTCTCTAATTCCTGCGTTTTTCGAGACCTTCGACATGGACGTTCGCCAGTTCGCCTTCCTGGTTCGCCAGCCTTCTGCCGCCCTGAAAAACCGCGAGCGCTTCTGCGGCATGCCCAAGCGCGGGCTGGCGCTGATCCTGGCCAACGCCATGTTCTGGCAACCGCTGTGGGCCCAGGCCGAGGGCATCGTGGTCAGCGCGCCGGGCACCAGCCTGGGCCAGGCGGGCAATGGCGTACCCATCGTCAACATCGCCACGCCCAACGGCAGCGGCCTGTCGCACAACCAGTTCCACGACTACAACGTCGGCACCCAGGGGGTGATCCTCAACAACGTCGCGGCACAGACCGGGACGACCCAGCTGGGCGGGATCATCATCGGCAACCCGAACATGACCAACCGGGTCGCCGCGCAAACCATCCTTAACGAAGTCAACGGCGGCAGCCCCAGCCAGCTGCGCGGCTACACCGAAGTGGCGGGGCAGTCGGCCCATGTGATCGTCGCCAACCCCTACGGCATCAGCTGCAACGGCTGCGGCTTCATCAACACCCCGCAGGCGACTCTGACCACCGGCAAACCGGTGATCGAGAACGGCCAGCTCACGCGCTACCAGGTCGACCAAGGACAGGTGACCATCGACGGTCCGCAGCTCAACGCCAGCAACGTCGACCGCTTCGAAATCATCACCCGCAGCGCCAGGATCAACGCCGAGATCCAGGCGAACAACCTGAGCATCGTCACCGGGCGCAACGACGTCGACGCCCGCACCCTGAACGCCACCGCCCGCGCCGCCGACGGCAGCGCCAAGCCGGAACTGGCCATCGATTCCTCGTCCCTGGGCGGCATGTACGCCGGGGCGATCAGGCTGGTGGGCACCGAAGCCGGGGTCGGGGTCAAGCTCGACGGCAAGCTGATCGCCAGCGGCGGCGATATCCAGCTCGACGCCAACGGCCAGCTGCGCATGGTCGATGCGTCGGCGGCCAATGGCGCGGTCAGGGTCAAGGCCGCCAGCCTCGACGCCCAGGGGCCGGTCTACGCCGGCACTGCCCTGAACGTGCAGACCCAGGGCGACCTGAACAACCGGCAAAACCTCGCCGCCCGCGACAGCATCAGCCTCAGCGCCGGCGGCCAGCTGAGCAACAACGCCATCATCGAAGCCGGGGTCAACGCCGACAACAGCCGCAATGCCAATGGCGATGTCAGCCTGAATGCGCAGAGCCTCGATAACCGCGGCAAGAGCGTGATTGCCAGCCGCAACCTGACGGTCAACGCGGCGCAGAGCCTGAACAACCAGGGCGGCACCTTGAGTGCGGGGCAAGCCTCCAGCATCAGTGCGGCGACTTTGGACAACCAGAACAAGGGGCGGGTGCTGAGCAGCGGCGCGCTGAATGTCACGGCGGGTCAGGTGCTTAACAGCAATGGGGTGATCAATAGCACGGGCAAGCTGACGGGCACCATCGGGCGGTTGAACAACAGCGATGGCGAGTTGACCAGCCTGGCTGACGCGACCCTGAACATGGCGTCGCTGGACAACGTCGCGGGCCTGGTGATGGCCGGACGTTTGCTGGATATCACTGCCAGTGGCGCGATCGACAATGTCGGCGGCACCCTCAGCGGGAAAAGTGCTCTGACTGTCCGGGCACAAAGTCTCGACAACAGCCAACAAGGTGAGTTGACCAGTGAAGGTCAACTGACCACCCGGATCGGCACTCAGCTCAATAACCAGAAAGGCCTGATCCAGGCCAACGGTGCGCTGGATGTGCAGGCCACTCGCCTGGATAACCGCGCCGGCAAGATGTCCAGCCTCAATACCCTGACTGTCAGCAGTAGCAACACCGACAACCGTGGCGGGGTGATTCGCGCGGATCAGGCGGCGAAGTTGTTGGTCACCGAACTGGACAACCGCGATAAGGGACGCCTCGAAAGCAAGGCCGCACTGACCTTCGATGGCAACAAACTGGACAACCGCAACGGTGGTCTGCTGACGGCCAATGGTGTGATCAGCCTCAAGGCCAAGGAGGTTGTCAACGACGCCGGCCGGATCTCCGGCAAGGGCAATGTCGAGGCGAACATCGACTCTCTCAGCCAGCGGGGCGGTGAACTGGTTGCCGAAGGCAATCTGAAACTCGTCGGCAAAACCCTGGCCAATCAGAAGGACAGCCTTGTCGCGTCCCTCAAGTCGCTGACGGTCAACGTTGAGCAGGTCGACAACCACGGCGGTTCGTTGTCCAGCCAGACCGACATGCAGATCAATGGCAAGCGCCTGGACAACCGCGACGGTGGCAAGGTGCTGTCCGATACGAGTCTGACACTGAAGGTCGATCAGATCATCAACCAGACCGCAGGCCTGATCTTCAGCAAAGGCGAGAGCACGCTCAACGGCATCGGGCTCAATAACGTCGCAGGCAAGATCGTCAGCCAGAACAGCCTGGTGCTGACCTTCGATGAGGCGATGGACAATCAGCAAGGCCTGATCAGCAGTGAAGGTAGCCTGACGCTCACAGCAGGCTCTCTGGACAATCGACTGGGCAAACTGTCCAGCCTCGAGTCCATGGCACTCACTACGACGGCTGCGTTGCAAAACCAGGGCGGGTTGGTCGCCTCGCAAAAAGGCCTGACGCTGAGCAGCGGCAGTCTCGACAACAGCGACCAAGGCATCATCAGCGCCAAGGCCGATTCGACCTTGACCACCGGCGAGTTCAAAAACCGTCAGGGCGGCAGCCTGGCCACCGACGGCACGCTGCTGCTGACGGCCGCACACCTTGACAATTCCGGTGGGAAAGTCGGCAGCCAGCAACAGCTTCAGGTGTCGGTCGCGTCGCTGGATCAGGACGGTGGCGAGCTGTACAGCAACGGCGACCTGACCCTCGATCTCAATCACGGTCTGTTGAACAACCAGCGCGGCAATATCCATACGCCGGGTCAGTTGCTGTTGAAAAACCTCAACGAAGTGAACAACAGCGGCGGCGAAATCTCCGGTGCCAAAGCCTGGAGCGTGAACGCGCAAAGTCTGAACAACGAGGGTGGCAAGCTGCTGAGCAATGAAAAGCTCACCCTCGTCGTCGATCGCGCGCTGAGCAACATCAAGGGCTTGATCGCGTCCGCCGGCCTCGACAGCCGCAGCGCCAGCCTGGACAACACCCACGGAGAAATTCGTGGCCGTGGGGAGGTCGATCTCACTGTTGTCGAGTTTTTTGACAACCAGGGCGGCGTGGTTATCGCCGACAACGGTCTGACGATCCAGGCGGCAAATCTGGATAACCGTCAGGAAGGCCTGGTAGGCGCGACAAAAGCGCTGAAACTGACCGTCGACCGCCTCGATAACCGCACTGGCGAACTGTCGAGCAAGACTGACGTGACCCTGACGGGCGCCTGGCTCGATAACAGCGATAGCGGTTACGTCCTGGCCGGCGGCAACCTGGCGCTGACCGTGGGACAGGTCATCAACCGCAACAAAGGCCTGCTGTCCGGCGACACGGGGCTGACGCTGACGGGACAGACCCTGGAAAACAGCGGCCGCCTGACCACTCAGCGTGACCTCGCGATCACCCTCTCTGCGGATCTGAACAACGATCAGGGCAGCCTCGTCAGCGAAGGTGCGCTGGCGATCAATGCTAAAAGCCTGAGCAACAACGGCGGCACGGCCTCCAGCGCCAAGGCCCTCAGCGTCGACACTCGCGGCGCCGTCAGCAACCAGGGCGGCAAACTGCTGACCGACACGACGCTCACGCTCAACAGCAGTGCGCTGGACAACCAGAACAAAGGCATCCTCAGCAGCAAGGGCAACCTGAGCATCACCACCGGTACGCTGAGCAACAGCCAGGCCAGCATCTACTCCGGCGACCAGCTGGAAATCAGCGCCGGTCAGGTGACCAATACCGCCGGCAGCCTCGGCGCGGCCAATTCACTGGTGGCCAATATCCGGGGGCTCGACCAGCAGGGCGGCAAGCTGTTCAGCAAAGGCAACCTGAGCGTCGACCTGAACGGCGGCGCGCTGAACAACCAGGACGGCTTCATCAATGCTCCGGGCCAGTTGTCGCTGAAAAATCTTGCCGACGTGAACAACCGCAATGGCGAGATTTCCAGCGAACAGGCCTTCGAGCTGATCGCCAAGTCGCTGGATAACAACGGTGGCCAACTGCTCAGCAATCAGAAGCTCACGCTGAAAATCGACAAGGCGCTGACCTCGATCAAAGGCAAGATCGCCGCTGCTGCGTTGCAGATTCGTGCAGCGAGTCTGGATAACAGCGGTGCGGGTGTGCTGCTCAGTGACAGCGATCTCGAGGTGACCGTCGACGGCTTGTTGAGCAATAAGGACAAAGGCACCGTCAAGGCCGCGCAACAACTGACCCTCACCAGCAACGGTCTGAACAACCAGGGCGGCACGCTGTTGGGCCGCTCTGGCATCAGTATCGATCTGGGGGCGACACCGGCGGATCTGAATAACCAGGATGGCTTGATCAACACCAAAGGCGTGCTGAGCATCGCCCATCTGCGGGATCTCAATAACCAGAAGGGGGAGATTTCCAGTGTCAACAGCTTCAGCCTGACCGGCAACAGCCTGGACAACCGTGGCGGCAACCTGATCAGCAACGATCGATTGAACCTCACGGCAGCCGAGATGAAGAACCAGGGCGGCCTGGTGTCCGGCTGGAACGGTGTGACGGTCACCGGCGGCACCCTCGATAACAGTCAGAAAGGTACGGTTTCCAGTTTGCTCGGCAATCTGGACATCGACCTCAGTGGTGCCTTGGTCAACCACAGCAAAGGTGGGTTGGGTGGCAAAGGCGCGGTGAGCATCACGGCGACCGGTCTGGACAACAGCAACGGTACCGTAACCAGCGGTGGCAAGCAGAAGCTGACCTTCACCGGTGGCACCCTCACCAACGCCTCGGGTGGTTTGATCGAAAGCAGCGACACCCTCGATATCCGTGCCGCAACCCTGAACAACACATCTGGCCGCGTTACTGCCAATAAAGCCCTGACCTTCACGGGCTCGCAACTGGACAACACCAACGGCAACCTTGTCGGTAAGGACGCCGTCACCCTTGACTTGCTCGGCGCGCTGAGCAACGTCAACGGCGCGCTCGGCAGCACTGGGCCGCTGGTGATCAAAGGCTCCGCCAGCATCGATAACCGCGGCGGCCAGGTGATCAGCGAGACCCTGCTGAGCCTGCTGACCTCCGGCGACTTGAACAACAGCCAGCGCGGCACGATCTCGGCCAACGGCCAACTGGATCTCACTACTGGCGGCACTGTTCGCAACGATGCCGATGGCCTGATTTCCAGCCGGGATGCCGGTGTGACACTGACGGCTGCCGAACTGAACAATGCCAAGGGTGCGGTGCAGAGCTATAACGCGCTGACCGTCGACGTGGGCACCGGCGCCATCGACAACCAGGGCGGCAAACTCATCGCCCAGACCGGCGACCTGAACCTCACCGCCGCCAGCCTCGACAGCCGGGGCGGTGTGCTGTCCAGCCTCAAGGGGCTGCTGCAAACCCGCCTGACCGGCGTCTTGCGCAACGGCCAGGGCGGCAAGCTCGAAGGCAGCCGCCTCGACCTGCGAGCCTTGGGCGGCATCTACAGTGACGGTGGGCGTATTGCCGCCAACACTGGCGGCATTCTGCTCAACGCTGGCGGTAACGTTCTCGACAACAGCAGCGGCGGGATCTATGCCAGAGGCCAGGTAAAGGCTATTGCCGGCTCGATGAACAACGACGCCGGGCAAGTCAGCGGTAAGGGTATCGACCTTGGCCTCACCGGCAACCTCACCAACCGCGGCGGCTTGATCGAAAGCGCCAACACCCTGGCCGTACGCGCTGCGAATCTTGACAACCAAAGTGGCAAGTTGCGGGCGCTGGGCACCAGCGGCAAAACCGATTTCCAGATCGGCAGCCTGTTCGATAACCGCAATGGCCTGGTGGAAACGGCCAACACTGATCTGACGCTGGCGACGCCGAGCTTCTTGAACGCAGGCGGTACTGTCACTCATGTGGGCGTGGGTGAGTTCGATATCTCGACGGCCAATGTCATGAATGCCGGTGGCACGCTGGTGACGCGTGGCGGGCTGACGCTGAATGCCGATAGCTGGACTAACAGCAGCGTGATTCAGGCGGGGCGGTTGACAGTCAATGTCAACAACTTCAACCAGACTGCCAGCGGCCAGTTGCTGGCCTCGAACAAGCTCATGGGACGCGGGGTGAACTGGAACAACGACGGGTTGATTGCCAGTGATGGTGAGTTGGATATCCAGTTGGGCGGCGGTTATGGCGGTAATGGTCGGGTGAGCAGCCTGGGTGACCTGACGCTGACAACTGCACAACTCGGTTTGACCAGCGCTTCCAGTATCGGTGGCGGCGGGCTAAGCACCATCAACGTGGGCGGGCTGCTGAACAACGTGGGTGGGCGCCTGACGTCCAACGGCGATTTGATGATCAACGCCGGGACCGTGAGCAACACCGGTACGCTGGGGGCTGCGCAGGAGCTGACAATCAAGACGGCCAGCCTGGTCAATAACCGTGGGCTGGTCTTCAGCGGCGGCAACATGAATCTGCTGGCCAATGACTTCACCAACCAGACTGGCGATGTCTACAGCATCGGCAATCTGACGATCGCGGGAAGGGATGGTGGTCGTGCCAATACCGTCAACAACTTGGCCGCATCGATCAATGTCGATGGTGACTTTTCGCTGTCGGCCAATAGCTTCAACAATAAAACCGAAGGCGTAGTTGGCGAGGAGAAGTTCATCTCCGGTGACATTACGTTTGATGGTTCTGCCACGTTTTATGTCAACGAAAGCTTTGAGTCGACATCGACGATCTCCGGCCCTCAAGCCTCTCTCGCCGTGGCGGGTAACCTGACCGGCAACGTCGGGGCCTTCACCAATACCGCATCGCTGATCTCGGCGGGCCAGAACATCAAGCTCGACGTCGACACTTTCGACAACTTTGGTCTGCAGTCGGGCAGCTTTACCCGCTCGCGGATTTACAAACTCGGCGGATTGCCGGGCCAGCGAATAAGCTGGATCAGTGCAGACCTGCAAAGTTATGCAGACCACAACTCCAAAAACCAATATGACTACATCGACTCCTGGCATGAGGCGGATAAGGGCGGAACTCATTGGCAGTACGCTGCGCTTAACAAACAGATGCTCAACAAGATCAACACGAAGTTTGGCATTGGTCCAGAAATCGCTGTGCCTGCCCCCATTCTGGCTGGCGAGCTGAAAAAAGATGACCGCATCTTCACCAACGGCGGCGGCAGCGTTTCTTCGGTTGTCCAGGCTGGTCAGGCGGTAGAAGTCAATGCCAAAACCACGATCCACAACGGCAATCTCAACTCTTACACCAACTTCGACGGCACGACCAAGGGGGGGATAGATACCGGCGTCAAGAGCTCCGTCAAACCGACCGTAGTTTTCTTGAACCCGCAATTGCCACCGGATCTGGCCCAACAGCAAGTCAACCCGCTGGCTCTGCCGGGCTTCACCCTGCCGACCGGAGATAACGGCCTGTTCCGTCTCAGCGGGAAGGGCAGTAGCGAGCAAACGGTCGTTCCCGGCAAGGACTGGACCATTGGCTCTATTGCCGCGGCTACCACCCAGCGCTCCGACGGCATGCCGGCCAGGCCAGCCACCGAATTGCAGTTCGACCAGAACGACCCGGTCTCAGTAAAAAAACGCGACCTGGCCCTGGCCGCTCGCCCGTCGTTGAATCTCAACGACAAGACCGCCCTGATCAACGTCAACGCAGCCTCCGGCGACGGGCCTGTCGGCGTGCTGTTGCCCAACCGCGGCAACGCTACATTCGATGTGCCGCGTGTCCAAGGACTGCCTGACACCAGCGTACGCTCGAATCCGCACAAGTACCTGATCGAAACCAACCCGGCACTGACCGACCTCAAGCAGTTCATGAGCTCGGACTATTTGCTGGACAAATTGGGCTACGACCCTGATACCAGCGCCAAACGTCTCGGCGATGGCCTGTTCGAACAGCGTCTGGTGCAGCAAGCCGTGGTTGCCAGGACCGGCCAGCGTTTCATCGATGGTCAGACCTCCGACGAAGCGATGTTCAAGTACTTGATGAACAACGCCGTGACCAGTAAGCAACAGCTCAACCTTTCTCTGGGCGTGACCCTGAGTTCCCAGCAAGTGGCGGCGCTGACCCACGACATCGTCTGGCTCGAAGAGCACGAAGTGAATGGTGAAAAGGTTCTTGTGCCCGTGCTGTACCTGGCCCATGCCAATAATCGCCTGGCGCCGAACGGTGCGCTGATCCAGGGCAGTGACATGACCCTGATTGCCGGCTCGGATCTGAACAACGCCGGCACCCTGCGCGCCTCGAACAACCTTTGGGCCGAAGCCGGCAACAACCTCACCAACAGCGGTTTGATCGAGGCCGGCGAGCGGCTCACGCTCAAGGCCGGCAACGACATCATCAACAAATCCGGCGGCATCATTTCCGGGCGCGATGTCAGCTTGACCGCCACCAGAGGCGATGTGATCAACCAGCGAGACGTATACGGTTTTGATACCAACTACGGCGGGACTCTGCTTCATCGAGACGTTTTGAACAGTGCCGCGCGGATTGAGGCGGCCAATGACCTGATGATCGATGCCGGGCGGGATATCAATAATATCGGTGGCGTATTACAGAGCGGGCAAGATCTTGACCTTATCGCTGATCGCGATGTGAATATCACCTCGGTTCAGGATCGCCGCACAGATTCCCGTGGCAGCAATTTCCTCAACCAGACCATTACTCAGCAAGGCGCTGAAGTGAAGTCCGGGCGGGATTTGTCGATCAGTGCTGATCGTGACGTCACCATCGTTGCCAGTCGACTTGATGCCAAGCGTGATCTCAAGGTCGATTCCGGCAAGGACATTCTCATCACCTCTGCAGCCGACGAGAGCGATTACGTCTCGCGCAGCAAGAAGTACCGAAATGAAACCCACAGCACCACCCAGCAAGCATCCGTACTGAACGCCGGTCGCGATATTTCCCTGAATGCGGGTAATGATCTGGGCATCATCGCCAGCCGCATCAAGGGCGAAGAAGATGTCAGCCTGAAGGCTGTCCAAGACATCGCCGTCGTCTCTGCCCAAGATGAAAGTTCCTCCTATTACTACAAGAAGAAAAAGGGATCGTTCGGGCGCAGCAAAACCACCCAGAGCGAAAGCTATGACAGCACCAACGTGGACTCTGTGGTGGAGGCCGGACATGACCTGACGGTGAACGCGAGCCAGTCGGACAAGGGAGGCGTTTCTCTGGACGGTGGTCGTGATCTCACTGTAATCGGCAGTCAGTTGAAAGCCGGAAACAACCTTGTCCTGGGCGCGTTGAATGATATCTCGGTGCTCTCGGGTATCGAGGAGCACGGTGCCTACAGCAAGAAAACGAAGACGGGTTCCTTTGGTCTTTCCAAGAGTGGCAACAGCGGGCTGAGGACAACCGCCAGCCAGGTCTCCAGCCAATTGGACGCGGGCAACGATGTAGTCATCGCTTCAGGTAAAGACCTTCTTCTACAGGCCAGTACTGCTTCGGCTGGTAACGATGTCGAGTTCCGCGCCGGTCTGGTGAGCGACACTGGTGATATCAATCTGATTTCAGCCAGTGACACGACATACAGCCATAGTGAAGCCTACAAAAAGAAAACCGGTCTCTCAGTCTCGGGTGGTTTCCTTTCCATTGCGTCGGCCAAGGAATCAGGACGGCAAGGTCAAAGCAGTACCAGTGTAGGCGGCCTGGTAAGTGCCGGGCGTGACACGATCTTGAGCGCCGAGCGCGATATCAATGTACTGGGCAGCGGCGTAGACGCCGGACGTCACGTCAACCTGAACGCCGGCCGGGATGTCAATGTGGTGGCTGCATCCAACGACAGTGCCGAGCAGGCATGGTCGAAGTCCAAGCAGACAGGTATTGGCGTTTCCAGCGATGCCAATGGCGTGAGCTTCTTTGCCGGTGCCGATAGCCTCAAGGAAAAAAATCGACTTGAACAGCAGACCGGGGCCGCCAGCCAGATTCGTGCGGGCCAGGATCTGTCTGTCAACGCCAAGCGTGACATCAATCAGACCGGTTCGGATCTGCAGGCGAGCAACGATATTGACCTGACTGCTGGGCGCAATATCAACATCGATGCGGCCCGTGAGACCTTGCTGGTAGAACAGCAGCGCGAGACCAGCCGCAACGGTCTGGGTGTGAGCCTCAACCATAACTACGGCCAGACTAAAAACGCGGTCAACGGTGCGGGGAAAGGCGAGGACAGTGTCAGCAAAGGCTCCAGTACCCTTAAAGGGGTGGATGCCGTCGGCCAGTTCTTCGCAGGGCCGACTGCGGATGTCAAGTTTGGTAACAGCAAACAGACCAGCAATCAAGAGACCGTTGAGCAGAGCAACAGATCGTCGACCCTGAATGCGGGCCACGATCTGAACCTCAATGCCCAGAATGATGTAACGGTCAAGGGCTCGAAATTACAAGCCGGACGCGACATCAATGTGGTGGGGCGCGATGTCTCGTTCGATGTCGCCAAGGGTAAGGTCAGTCAGGAAAGTACACAGCGTGAGAGTTGGGGGGGTATCCATGGCGGCACTAGTGGTGGCTTCAAGATCGGTATTGGCGGCAGCTACGGCGTAGCAACCGAAGACGGTGCACGTGGTACTTCAACGCCCACTCAGCTCGGAGCAGGTAGGGACGTCAATCTGCAAGCCAGCCACGATCTGAGTCTGGTGGGGACTCAGGTCATGGCCCGTAGGGATATCGAACTCAACGCTTTCAATGACCTGAACATCCGCTCCGCACAGAACGACAGCCGCAGCGAGAGCAATCGGCACAACGGTGGTGGCGAGGCTGGCCTGGTCTTTGGCTCTGAGGGCATTGGCATTTATGCCAGTGTCAACATGGGTAAGGGCAATCTGGAGCGAGAGGGCGAGCGTCAGCAAGAGGCTTACCTCTATGCCGGGGATCGACTGGGTTTCACCAGCGGCAAGGACACCAATATCGCGGGTGCTACCTTGCGCGGCGATGAGGTGAATGGCCGCGTGGGTGGCGATCTGAATGTCTCGTCTGTGGCCGACACCGGTAAGGTGAAGGGCAAAGAGTTTGACATCAGTGCCACCGCCACTTTTGTCGGCGTCAGCGGTTCGGTTGGCTATGGCCAGACCACAGGTAAGACAAACTGGATCGAACAGCAAACCAGCATCACTGGCAAAAGCAAGGTTGATATTCGTACCGAAAATCACACCCAGCTGGACGGGGCGCTGATTGCTGCTGACAACGGGAAACTGAAACTAGACACCGGTACGCTGGGTTTCAGTGACATTGCCGGCGAAGACAAAGAACACGGTTATTACCTGAATGTCGGTGGCAGTTACACGGCCGGCAAAGGCAGTGGTGCCCAGGATGACAGTCAGGTGGGCAAAGGCAAGGAGGGTGAGGCCGGCTGGAGCGTCAACGGCTGGAAGCACGACAAGGAGCGCGAGCAGATCGTACGGGGAACCATCGGGGCTGGCGAAGTTGTGGTGCGCCAGGATGC
This sequence comes from Pseudomonas sp. NPDC089530, assembly GCF_050280705.1. NCBI lineage: Bacteria > Pseudomonadati > Pseudomonadota > Gammaproteobacteria > Pseudomonadales > Pseudomonadaceae > Pseudomonas > Pseudomonas sp. NPDC089530. The sequence continues at coordinate 45,531 of NZ_JBNNVU010000002.1, forward strand.
CGAGACCGGCAAGGATTCGACTGTCGGGCTGAACCGCGATGTCGACAAGGCATATGAAATCACCAAGGACAAGGAGTCTCGTACGGATCTGTACCTGACCAAGTCCTCGCTCGATGCCGTAACCGATCCTTCCGGGACGCTTCACTCCTGGAAGACCAGCATAGAAAACTATGCAAGCAATACACAAAGTGCCTATGAGTCTGCACTGACCTTGGTTTCTGGTCCGGTCAAAGCTGTGGATCAAGCATGGAACAGTATTCAGGCACAGCGAGTAACGCTGGATGAAGTGCCTGCCTCGGCGCGTGCAGAGTTGGGTGACGACCTGGCCCTGAACATTGCTAAGAACCTGGTGCGAAATGGTAAGGATCCAGGGGATGTCAATAATCTGAAACCGGAAGACATAGTGGTCATCCGGAAGTATGCACAGGTGTTTGCCGCATTTTCCGAAGAGCAACAAACCTGCAACGTTTCAGGAGGGTGTGATTCGGATGGCGGTAAACCGGAAGGCTCGGTTCCTAACCACTACCGTGATACCGACAAAAAAAACCTTGTCACTTGGCTGAAGAATCTGAGTCCGGATACCGCAGGTGGCAAGCTGCTGTCTGAGTCTGCAAGGCTGCAAGACTACATGGACACACTGCCTAAGGAGCAAGTCCAGCTGCTGGGGTTAGGTATCCAGGCTGCCATGGGACCGGCAAAAGCAGCCCTCGGTCTCGCAGGCAATATCCTGATCGACAAGTTGTTCGGCGACAAGATAGAGGCGGCCAAAGACACACTGGCCAAAACCATAGCTAGTGAGCTCAGTGGTGAGGCCAGGGATCATCTGGAGGCCAGCGATAACGCCTTCAAGACAATGTTTGAGCTCGGCTCGAATGATCAAAAGGGCGACATCTATGTTCGTGGTGCCTCGACTCTGCTGAACATCGCGTTGGGCACGGCAAGCAATATGGCCGGTGCCGGGACCGGTAAAGTCTTCAGCGTCGTGGGTAGCAAGGGTTCTACCGGCGGGAAAGTTATCGATCCGGTGACGATTGATCCGAAGCATCCTGATTGGGCAAACGAGTTCGGGGAGACGTCGGGCAAGGGATGGGTGGATGGGCCGAAGGACAAGCCACCTGTCTGGCCGGTGCATGGCGATGGAGACAAGCCTCACGTCGCAGCAGTGGTCAAAATCCAGACTGCCAATTCCGTCAAAGGCTCCCATGAATACGAACTTCTCAACAACCCGAGCGCGAGGAGCCCCAACACCCGCTACGAGCTTGATAACGGTAGTTCTTTTACTACCAACAGCAAAGGAATGGTAGAGGAGTTGACCTTTACGCCGAGGAAGGAAAAGATTCCTCGGGATTCGAGACAGACAGCTGCTGGCAAGGAAGGCAGGGATACCGATGTAGGCGGGCATGCTCAAGCGTGTAGCCAGGGCGGTACATGCGATGGCTATAATCTGTTCCCTCAGGACAGAAACTTTAATAACTCGGCCTACAAAGTGTTCTATGAAAACAAAATAAAGGAAGCGCTCAATGATCCTTCTAAAACAGTGGGGCAGACGACAATAATATTTAACCGTGAGGATCCGGGGGCTGCGCGGCCTGACTCGCTACAAGTGTTTTATACGATTGATGGAAAAACTAAATCCGTGGTTTTTAAAAACGAAGCCCGAGAAGTGCCGGAGGTAATAGAGTGATCACAGAAGATATAGAGATTTTCAATAAGATTTTTCAGATGGTAGAAGAGGGGATCGTCCAAGGCTACGATGCCTTTCGATATGAGGTTGAGGTCGGTGAGAGTTATATGGAGGCTGAGCTAACGGTCGAGAAAGACGGGGTTGAAGTGACAGATGCAGAAATAAGTTTCAATATCTCAGATGTGTACTTTCTAGCAGAAGAGTTAAAGGAAAATGCAGTGCGGCGCGGCGAGCCATGGAGGTCTTTTGTTATGTCTTATCGTGAAGGTGAGCAAGTAAGAATTAAGTTTAACTATTGATTGATGGATCCTGCTTTCGGCAAAAATGTGGATGTTCATACTTGGGGGCGGAGCGTTGGATCCCTTGAGTTGAACGTTGTCCAAGATCTTGGCTTACAACATTTTTTGAGGGGCGAAAGTGGCCCGCCGACAGAGCCAGGACAGATTCTGAGATGATCCATGGGTATGTATATTTCCATTGGCGCTGGTACAGGGTGGTCCACCTCTGGTGGGGTATTTGACTGTATTGTTGAGCCAACAAGGCGTTTGTTTAAACCTGATGAGCAGTGCTGTCTGAGCGAAATATACTCGGCTCTTGATGAACAGGGGCAGAGCTTTATTGTTTTGGATGCTATAGATGAAGGCTGCTTTAATCTGTTTTATTGTTACTGCAAAAAGGCGATGGAAGAGTTCCCTCTTTCGGAAAGGGGGAGGATAGTTCCAGAAAATCATATTCCTGGGATTTTATGGAACTGGTCTGAGGTTCTACGGATCATGAAGGAAGATCCTCGATACAGAGGGATATTGTAAATAAGGTGAAAAGCAGGTAGCCAGTTATGGTGGATGGCTACTATTTTAGGTGGCACACGATAGTGAACGGGGACGCGCTGGCGGACTTGCGCAAAGTGGAGCCCGGCAAGTGGAGCAAGGTGTACAAGGATGGTTTCGATAACACCGGTGCACGTGTGTCGGTGCACTATTTCCAGAGTGAAAGTGGCAAGGTCTTCAACGTGAAGACCAAGAACGGTTGGAGTAATACCCAGTGAAGGAAATATCGTTGATTGTCGAGGCCCTTGGCACGGAGCAGGCCACCCGGCTGGTTAGTACGCTGGCGATTGGCTTGTTGACGTCGTTGCGCAGCGACTCCATCACCCTTGAGGAGGCCGAGAGGGTCCTGTTCACTCCGTGTACCGAAAGCATTTTGCGGCTCAAGGGGCTGGCGCCTGAACTGTGCAGCCTGATTCTGGAAGGGTGCGAATTGGAAGACGTGCAGAGCCTGAGGCCGGACCGCCTGGATGCCAATGTGCAGCAACTGATCGAGCGCTTTGCCGCGATCCTGCAGCGCGATCCCGACTATGCCCAGAGGGCCGATGAAAAGGCCAAGTGGGAAGACTTGTATGTCATCCGTTAACCCTCGGCCTGCTGTACTCCCGTAACCCATCCCCCCGGTTGCCGTTATTGACAGCCGGGGCCCCCGCCGCGAATTATCCAGCCCCTGGATAACCTCGGTGGGCATTATTCATGAAACTCAATGTGCAGCGCCTGGACCTCAACCAGCTGCGGGTGTTCGACGCCCTGATGCAGGAGCAGAACCTGTCCCGGGCGGCGGTACGCCTGAACCTCAGCCAGCCGGCGGTGAGCAATGCCTTGGCGCGCCTGCGCCGACACCTCGACGAGCCGGGCTCGTGGCATGCAGCCCACCTCCAGGGTCCAGAGCCTGCACGTGGCGGTGCGCCAGGCCCTGCACTTGTTGCAGCAGGGCCTGGACCCCTCGGCGGAGTTCGATCCGGCGGCGGCCGACTCGCTGCTCACCCTGTCGATGAACGACTATGCCCAGGCGCGCCTGCTGCCGGCGCTGTCCCGGCGCTTGCAGGAGGTGGCGCCCCGAGTGCGCCTGGCGGTGCGCAGCGACAGCGCCGATTCCATCGCCGCTTGGCTAAGTGCCTGGATGCTCGACCTGGCGGTGGACTACCTGTACTTCGACAACCCGGACCTGTGCTATCAGCCATTGCTCAAGGAACAGCTGGTGGTGATCGGCCGGCTCGGCCACCCGGCGTTCGAGCCCGGGCTGAGCCTGGCGGCCTATGAGGCTTGCCGGCATGTGGCGATACCCGATCGTGTAAAAAAGGGGAGTAGATATGGCATTTTACATAGAGATGGATAAGTTTGTAGAAACTGAAGAGTACGTTGAATATACATTTGGGCGGGGGCTGGAAGTGGGTTTGATACGGCTGGATAAAGTTAATGAAACTATTTGTGTTTTGAAGGAGTGTCCTCTAGATGTGAATGGTAAGTGGTCGCAAAGAGTTGGTATGAAGCTGGCTCGTCTTTTCATAAGTGGAGAGTTTCCTGAGAAAACTCAGTGGGCTTCTTAATAAAATAGTGAAGAAAAGGGAGCGGATTTATTTGGCTATATCTGCCCCGTTTTTGTGCTATGCGCGCTTGGGCCTGAAAGGTCTGCCGGAGGTGAACTCAGTATTACCCTGAGGAGGATTGAGGCTGGAGTTTATGAGATTGTTGCTCTGGAAATGTTTTATGCAAACTTTGGATGGTGTGTTGTCTTGAGAGGTGGTGAGTATGCGCCGCCAGGTAACTTCTGGGACGAAGAGTGACGGTTGCTGATAGGGGCTGCTGACAGGTTGGTGCAAAAGGCTCAGGGGGAGTAGCTGTTTCTGGTGGGAAACCTACAGTTGAATTTTGGTGGGCAAAATGCACAAACCCCTGGCGCAATTAACGTTGATATTCGTCCAGATATTCAGTCAGGTACTCGAGCGGACGCAACGAAACTTCCTTTCAAGGATAATTCGTTGGGAGAGGTTGCTAAGGGATATGACAGTGGGAACGGCATAGTTGGTATCGATCTGAGTAAGGTCGGGTCGTTCCAGACCGAGGTTTGGCAAACGGCTCCAGGAGTGAATGGCGTTGCAGGGCTTCCTTGCTTTCGATCAATCTGGGCTCAGGAAGTGACAATTTTTCAAGAAATTCCGCAGAATGCGATAATTAGATTTCCGGGAACAAAATGAATGATTTAGATTTGCTGCAAAAGAGCTTTAGGCAGAAGATCGGCGATTTTTTGCTGGCAGTTCAGACGACGAAAACTATTAGTTCCCAAGCATTTCAGGAGATCGATGCTCAGTCGAAGCTGTTGGCTCGACTTCTCAAAGATAAGGAGTTGATCTCAAAATCATTGCTTAATGAACTGTATACGGCGGCAAGGATATTACGTGCAGAGGCGCCATTCGCTAAAGATCAACAGGCTGCACTCGTTAAAATGGCGGAGCAGTTGGAGCTAACCTTTGATCTTATTCTCCGTGGCGAGTGTCCTAGCGATAGGGTTTCAGGCGTACCTCGGGTTATTTAGAAAGAAATCGTAGAGTGAGCGAATGGAAAATATAGAAAGCAGCAGGGGGGCATTGCGTCTCTGCACGTCCCGGAGCAGATTGAAGTATTCGGATTCGAGGCTGCGGATGATAGCGTCCACATGCTTGAGTGGATGAGGAGAGGCCGAGATTTTCGCCAGTTTGTTGTCCATGATATCGAAACAGAGCTGTACGCACAGGATGATAGTTCGCAACTATTATCTGTGAGCTGTAAGGCAAAGCCACATTTTGAGACGAAGGTGAAAACGGATTGTCAGAGTGAAAGTGGTAGGGTGACACAGCTTTTTGCAGTATTTCCAATTTCTTTGCGTGTCCGGGCTGCCAACGGTGTGGTGTGGAAGTTGGATGTTGAGCATAGTTATCAGGCGACAGATCTTGATGTTCCTGGAAAGTTTAAGCTCAGATTAAACTTCACAATTATTGGTCATCTAGTCGAAACCTGATTTTGGGGCGACTCGTTGCAGGGGTAGCTGTTGATGTTTGTCTAGTCCTGAAATAGGTTTACACCTATTTCAACCTCAAAACGCCCGGTGTACCGCATCGGGCGTTTTGTATTTCAGCGATAGATGAGGCCGCTCGTTGTTATAGATCTGCACCGATTCGTCCACCATCCGGATGGCCTCTGCAATGTCTTTGGGGCGATGCAGCAATAACTCGGTTTTGAAAATCCCGTTCACACGCTCAGCCAACGCATTTTGGTAGCAGTCGTAGCCATCCGAAAAGGGGACAGATTTATTTTCTGGACAAAAATTGGCAGATTTATTTATTGATAAACGACTTTGGTCGTCGGAAGTAAATCTGTCCCCTTTTTGTTCTTTTTGTTAATGATACTGGTGGTGGTCATATCGAGCTTGCGAATGGTAAACCGGTCATCGCTGCGGGGGAGGTGAAAATTTTGAACGGGAAAGTTAAATATGTTGACAATACATCTGGGCATTATGAACCCATCAGGTGATGCCGCGCAGGCCGCAGCAGAGAAAGCATTCTCTCAAAAAGGCCTTGACGTATCAGGGCAGTACGTAGAGAAAGTATGGGAGCCAAATCCTAGCAATCCTAGAGCAGGTGCATGGGTGCCGAAATGAGTGATGTAATTGAGAAGTTTGACACGCTTTGTGATGAGGCTACGGCTGCTTTTGGCGAAGAACTAGATATTTCCTATGAGATGTCTTTGTTGAGGATTTTAAAATTTGTCAAAGAGAACTTGGGCTGTAAAGAAGATTTTATATGTAGATTTGAAAATATATTAATGTCTAATAACTCTCCATTTGAGGTTGTGGCATTTTGTATGCGAGAGCTTCAGTGGTCTGAAATTAAAGATTTCGTGGTTTTAACGATGAATCCTTCGCAAGATCACTCGTAGTGAAGCCCTGCGAGGAGTACTTACTGCATATGATGAGTTTTGGCCTGATGCTGATTTGTACAAATACTATGATGTTGAGTGATATGAGTAGATTTTAAATGGTAAAAAGAAATGCTAAGGGATCTAGGTAAGGTTCTTTTGATGCGATAATTATATGGCTGCTCAAGGTAGAAAAGTTGAGCTGCGCAGCCCTGTTGGTACAAGAGCAGAAGGGGGAGCTTCCGATCTTCTAGTTGACGGTGTTCGCTATGATGTATATACCCCTACCACCAGTAATGCAGGCCGGATAATTTCTGCGATAGCAAAGAAAAATACGCAAGCTGAGGGGGTTGTTCTAGATTTATCTAAAAGCTCCGTTACCAGAGAGCAATTGGGGGATGTCTTGCGTAGGGTTAACGGTTCAGGTGCAAAAAATATTAATGATATCGTGATTATAGGTAAGTGAAATGCCATCAATGCTCTGTAAGTGTGGTAATAAATTAAATTTTGGTGAGATACCGAATCCAATAGAGTGGCTAATGATTTCAGATGAGGAATTTGACAAGTTTCAAGGTGCGGTTGATTCGGAGGCGATTTATCGAAAAATGAATAGTGTCCTTAAGTGTTCTCGTTGTAAAAGGTTATGGGTATTTTGGAGCGGTTTTGATTCTGCCCCGGTTTCATATACTCCAGAATAGTGACCTGTTCTCAGTTAGGTTGGTGCAAAAGGAGCTTTTACACCTATAGATTTTCCAGAGGAAGTCGTGGAAATCAGTGGCCAGAAGTTAAGATATCTAGAAGGAACACCTCAACTGGCTGAACGAGGTAAAGGGGGGGATTTGAGCAATGCCGCTGATGCGCAGAAAATTCTGGATGCTTACCGCTCTGGTAATGCGGTTATTTTAGGTAAAAATGCTCAGGGTTTCCCTGTAGTTCGAGTTGATGGAGTTACCGGAATAAATGTAAATATTGGCGCTGGGATAAATAGTCAGCCAACAAAGGTTTTTGTAATTAAAGGAGCGAAAAGCCCAAGCATTGTTCCTGCCAGCCCAAATCCTAAATTGGTGGGGTGATATGAATATAAGTATTAGGAATCAAATAATTGTTGCATTGATGCAGGCTTTGTTAGGAGCAATTTCTTCTAATTTTAGAGCTGTGCTGATTGAGTTCTCCCAAGGGCTAGATGTCAGGTTTTTCTTGGTGAAAGATTTAATTGAGGATGCTGATGAGATGGATGATGTAATCACGGAGTTTGAATCGCTTGTAATGAGGATTGAAGCATTGTCAGTAAAATATAGTGTTGAGGTTGGCGAAGACAGGATAGATTTTTCTGGTGATAACGTGATTCCAATTTATATTAGGCGCGAATATTTTGTGCAAAAGGCGCAGATAATCTAGGTTCTAAGCTTATACATGAAGCTCCTAGAAACCTTATGCCTACTCAAATTAAGTAGGAAGTGTCTGGGTCACAGATTAAGCGTCTCGCAAAAAATATGGAAAAAACGGATTTGATCCAAGCATGCCTGTTGATGCGTGGAGAAATCCTAAGACAGGATGACTTGAAATCTAGGACGGGCACCATAGGACTGAGGCGGCAAAAAAAGCAGGCTTAGACAAGATTCCAGTAGAGGTTTGGGAGTGATGCAATGAAGGAAAGATATCAAGCAGCTTTCATAGTTCCTATTGGGGGAAGTAAGATTTTAGGTAAGGATGGCTGGGAATTTAAAAGCTCTAAGCGACTTTCTAAACAACTGGGAGAGTACTTGATTGAGGTTTTGAATCTTGAATTTGTAGAGGAGTATTCTGGAATTAAAAGGTACGCTGGTGATCGCATAAAAATGTCGATTGTTTTTGATGGTTGTGATGAGATTGAGAGTGTCTATTTTCAGGTTTTTGATGGTTCTCTAACGGTCCTTCTGAAGTGTGCAAAGTGGATGGGTTTATCTCTGAGGCGGAGATATTTATTCCAGGTAAAAGATAAAGTCTATGATGGATGCAATTTTTATAATGGGCGGCTCAACACCGCCCATCACTATTTAAATCAAAATCCTTTCTTGCAACTTCCGTCCCGCCACATTCAGCAAATCACACCCATCGCGCAGCATGATGCTGCAAACTAAAGTCAGTTCCTGGAGAAGAACAGGTTCATACTGAGGCGCATCCGCTACCGAAAAGCTTTCCAGCAATTGGGTGACCGCGCGTATGCGATAGGCCGCTGCATCGTGCAGCACGTCGATGGGGGCTTGGGTATCAATACATAAGGAAGGAATGTTGCAGTCGTTGCCAGTAATCGGCATGTAACGGTTCATACGTTCACCTCTGGTTGATTGCCTGAGCTGTCACCCGATCGTCGCCAAACGAAAAGGGTGACAGCTGTACGCAGGTTGGCGAACCGACACCAGAGGTAAAGCCGGCAGATCCGAAGATCTCCCACGCACAGCCGTCATAGAGCGGTCGTGCGGATGCAAAAGTACCTGCAAGCAGGAGGTTTTGCATCAGTTCTGGTGTCAGGTCGCCAAACCCGGTCGCCATTTGGGCGACTGGCCGACTGTAAGCCGTGCTGGGGTGGGCGGGAATAAGGGGAGTTCACCGCTGGTTGTAAGGCCTTTCTGATTATTGATGCAGCAGGCAGATCTGCTTGAGCTCGTTCTTATCAGGTGGGCATGACGACGTCGCGGCCGTTCCGGCCGATCGCAGCCTGCGGCAGCGGCTACAGGTGCCGTTCATGACATTGAGCAAGTCGCAGTTGTCGAGCTTGAATCGAGCAAAAGACCGTTTTTGTATAAAAGTTGATGGTTTTTCGACTAACGCGGCCGGGATGAAGTTCTTAAGATCCGCCTCACCTTGTAATGTCAAAGTGAGATGAATGCTGTGCGTACTCTATTGCTGAAACTGGCTTTACCTGTCTCCGTTGTTTTGTCGGGCCCGGCTCTGGCGGAATCTTTCACCTTAACCAGTGCGAATATCGCTCAGGGCAAGTCCATGAGTCGTGCCCAGGAGTTCCAGGGTTTCGGTTGCAGTGGCGGTAACCAGTCGCCGCAACTTTCCTGGAGCGGGGCGCCGGCGGGGACGGAGGCTTTTGCGGTATTTGCCTATGATCCCGATGCGCCTACCGGAAGTGGTTGGTGGCATTGGCAACTGGTCAATATTCCCAAGACTGTAACCACCTTGGCCGCTGGGGCCGGGGAGCCGGGTAAGAACTCGATCCCGGCCGGCAGCACCAGTATCAAGAACGATTACGGTGCTTTCGGCTTTGGCGGGGCTTGCCCGCCCGAAGGCCATGGCGTGCACCGCTATCAGTTCACTGTCTTTGCCTTGTCGAAGAAGCTCGAGCTGCCAGAGGGGGCTTCCGGTGCTCTGACGGGGTACATGGTGCGCGCCAACGCTCTGGCTTCGAGCACCATCGAAGCGCTGTATGAGAGGAAGTAGTTCTTAACTGTGCTCTGATATTTCTGATTTTACTATGTCCATATTCCGAAGCTTTGGAGAGCTTGTTATTAAATTCTAAGTTGTTTTCGACTGGGTAGTAGAAGCAGACATCCCTCGGCCATGCCGGGGGATTTTTTTGGCCGGGAGAAATGCAGATATTTCCTAGTGGGTAGTAAGGATGTTTCTGAGTTGATGTGAAACAAGTTTGCTGGCTTGAAGGGAATGGTTAGCTGCAAGTGGGAGGTAGTTGAACTAAGGATGCTGGGTTTCAAGCAGTAGGGAAATGTTTGCCAATAACCATAAATAACCCTTTTGAAAGGATTTGATGTCAGCATGATCAAGGATGCACCTGCTTCAACGTTCAGGATCCTGGCGCTGCATGGCCGGGGAAGTAATAGCGATGTCACGAGGATGCAATTGAAAAACCTCGGCTTGAACGAGTCCGAGTACGAGGTGGTTTACGCCAATGGGCCGCTGCCGGCCGACCGGCCGGGGCCGGGAATGGAAGATTGGCACGAGTTGATTCCCGGCCCCTGGTATTCGTGGTTGCCCGCCGAGGATGACCAGCCCAACCCTGACAGCACTCTGGCCGACGCCCTCTGCGATGCGGTGCTGAAGGTCCTCTCGATTCTGGAACACCAAGGCCCGTTCGATGGCGTGTTCGGTTTCAGCCAGGGCGGGGTGATCGCCAGTCTTGTCAGCGGTTTGCCGGGGGACGAGGCCTTGATGGCGGCCCTGGAGCAGCGCGCGGGCCGCCGCATTTCACCGCCGTTGCAGAATGGGGCGCTGTTTCGCGCCACAGTCATCGCCTGTGCCGGTGCCTCGCTCCTGTTAGCCGAACTGCGCTCAAGGGCTGGGCTCGGTCCGGTTCCCGTTTCATCTCCCCAGTCTCGAAACATTCACCTTATCGGGCGTGAAGACGATTACAAACCCTGGTCGGAATCCCTCGCGCTCGCGTTGAACTCGACGGCAGCAGAGGTCTTCTATCTGGCTGGTGGCCATGCAATCAATCCGCTCCAGCGGGACGACACCGAGCTGGGCGAGCTCTTGCGGCGCTACCTGGGGAGCGTCGGGAATGAGTTTGAGTCTGCAGTGCCCGAGCTGGAGTGGAAGACCTCCAGCGCCCGTAGCTCCCGCGCCATTGCCCGTGACGTTCAAGTGGCCGCGGTAAAGGTCGACACCCAAGGGCTGCCAGACACCCTGATCGGCATGCTGGCCGCTCAACCGGGCAATGCCCCCCTGTTGCGCCTGGCCAGGGAGCGCGACGCCAGTGTGTTCACCACCTATGGCCAGCTGCTCGCGTTCTGCCGGCCCGGCGGCGACGGCGACCTGCGGCGGCTGGGGGTGCGAGCGGGGGAAGTGGTCGCCTATCTTGCGCCCCCCGGAGCAAGCGCTGCCGCGGCGGTTGCCTTTCTGTCCATCGCCGCGCAGACCTGCGCCGTTCCCCTGACCGCCCATATGAGCGAGGCCGATACCCTGCTGGCGCTGGAGCAGTATGGGGTCAAGCATATGGTGCTGTTCGAGGAGGTCGCGGCGCCTGGGGTGCGGGCTGCATTCGACAGGTATGCGAGCAGCGGGAAAGCGCGTCTGCACCATGCGAAGCCATTCGGGGCGGATTTCCCTGGCCTGTTCCGCTACCAGCAGGCGGTGGAGGGCTTTCAGCTCGCGCCGGCGCTGCTCAATCCGCCGACCGCGCACTGCCTGCTGCTGCGCACCTCGGGCAGCACTTCGCTGCCCAAGATCGTGCCGCTGCGACAGCGCGACCTGGTCTGGAACGCGGCGATCCTGGCCGACGGCATCGGGATCGATGCAAGCGATGTGACGTACAGCGTCATGCCCCTGGACCATATCGGCGGGCTCAGCGCGTCGATTCTCTGCAGTGTCGCGGTGGGGGCCTCGATCACCTGCGAGGGGCTGTACTACCCGCAGGGGATGGTGGAAGCGCTGCTGCACTCCAACCCCAGGCCAACCTGGTACTCGGCGGTGCCGACCATCCACAACGCTACGGTGCGCTATCTCCAGGACAATGCAGACACCTACCTGGACCCCCAGGGCCGCTGGCACGACCACGGCCTGCGGGTGATCCGCTCCGGTGCCGCGGCGCTCAAAGAGGCGGATCGCCTGGTGCTGGAGAGGGTCTACGGCTGCGAGGTCGTCGCGACGTACAGCATGTCCGAGCAGATGCCGATTTCCCAGCCGGCCCGAAACGCGGGGGCCTGGCATCAAGCACCTGGCTCGGTCGGCGTGCCGGTCATTGCCTCGATGGCAGTGGTCGATCCGCTCACCCTCCGTCCCCTGCCTTTCGGGGTGGCGGGCGAGGTCGCCATCTCGGGGCCGACCGTGTTTACCGGCTACCTGCACAATCCGACGGCCGACCGGCAGTCGCGCTTTCTGTTGCAGTCGCCCGAGGACGGCTTGCTCCATAGCTGGTTCCTGACCGGCGATCTGGGCGAGATCGACGCCGACGGCACGCTGGTGTTGCGGGGGCGCCTCAAGGAACTCATCAAGCGCGGAGGCGAGCAGATTTCGCCCTTCGAGGTGGAAAGCGTCCTGACCCAGCATCCCTGGATCGATACGGCTGTGTGTTTTCCCGTTCCCTCCGAGCTGTATGGCGAAGAAGTCGGGTGCGCGCTGGTCCTGGGGCCCGCCGTCTCGGGCCAGGTCACGCATCAGGATATGCTCAGGGAAATGAGGGTATGGCTCAGGCAGAAAGGCCTGGCGCCCTATAAATATCCCGCTTTCCTGAAACTGGTGGCGGACGACGACCTGCCCAAGACTGCCAGCCGCAAGTACATCCGCAACGGGCTGGCGCAGGTCCTGGGCATGGTGGCGCCGAATGCCGAGCAACCGGCGGAACCGGCTTCTGCCGCAGTCTCCCGCGACAAGCCGGCGGCTCCTGCGAAACCGCGGCAGGACAGCCCTAAGGTGGACTGGTCGACATTGGCCGGGTTCAGGTTCTTGCTGGCCTGCTACGTGATGTTCATGCACATCGGCTCGGACGAGTCATGGGGCGCCTTGGCCAACCTGCGCCAGTTCCCCTGGCATGTGCATGCCTTTTTCATGGTCGCGGGGTTCTCGCTGGCGGTCTTCATGCCGGCTTTGATCACGCGCAAGGCCTCGTTTGTCTGGGCGCGGGTTTCGGCGATGTATCCACTCTACGGGTTGGCCTTGCTCTTCGCGCTGGGCAACCTGCTGCCGCACTGCCAGCCCTCGACCTTCTCCGCGGTCTTCCACTGGAACTCGCAACCGGGCGACATCGACCGCCTGTTTTGCGAGGGAACCCCGCTCTTGCCGGACTCCTGGCTGGCCAATCTGCTGTCGACGGTGGCGATCTACCTGGCGGGACTGTCGGCCACGCCGTTGTGGGGGGCCTCCTGGTTCATGGGCTTCTACCTGTGGTTCATCTCGATGTACTTCCAGTGCCTGGTGGTGTTTCCGGTGCTGTACAACGCGCTTTACAAGAGCCGGGGTAACGTCCGGCGCTTGCTGTTGCTGACGGTGCTGGGGCTGGGCCTGAATGTCTTGATCCTGCTGGGCTTCTGGTACGGCTATGCCGCCGACGCCACGGGTTATGGGTTCTTCGACCAACTGACCGGCGAGAAACTGCTCCCCGACGCCGCGCAGATGGCACTGGCGGATCGGGACAATGGCGTCATGCTCGGGTTCTACCTGTTCGCTCCGTTCTGGATGGTGTATTTCGTGGTCGGCATGTGCGCGGCGTTTCTGTATGACGCCATCCGGCCCGCGGAACAAGGTCGCGCCTATCTGTGGGGTCATGTGGCCGATGGCATTACCTTGCTGGTGATCGCCCTCAGCGTGGCCCATGTGCTCCAGGGCTATATTCCCCATGGCCCGGCCATGGCCCAGGCCTCCCTCGACACCTTTTTCCTGCGTCCGGAAGCAGCTGACAACTTTGCCGACCCCGGCATCGTCAACCGGATCTGGGACGAAGTGAACTCGCGGTTGTTCGCGCCCATCACGCTGCTCTGGATCTTCGCCCTGAGTACCGGGCAGGGCCTGACGGCCAAAGTCCTGCGCTTGAACCCCATTTCGCAGTCTCTCGCCCCCACGGCCTATGCCTGCTTCCTGTTTCATCAGGTGGTGAGTCAGTGGTACTACGCCGCCACCCGCCACGGCGAGTGGTGGAACTGGTGGAGCTACCGCAAGGACTTCTACTGGTTCAGCCCGCAACCCGTTCCCGTGGAGTGGTACGAGTATTTCTATGTGGTCGGCCTGGTGGTGATTTTTGGCAAGCTGGTGCAGCCCCTCGATCCTGTCATCCGGCGTGGTTTCAACCTGGGGCTCGCAGCCCTGAAGAGGGCGAAGGCGACGGCCAGCCCGGGGGACGATACGCTGGGCGCCATATTGCAGATCGTGCAAAGGACCACGGGCATGGAGGCGCAAGCGCAGTGGAGCCTGGAAGAATGTGGCCTGGCGTCGCTGGGCGTGGTTCAGTTCACCAACACGCTGCGGGCGGAGTTCTCCACCGCGACCCGCAAAATCGCGTTGTCGGTGGCGGACATCATGTCCGCCCGGGATATCCGCGAGATTGCAGCGGTCGTGGACGTGGCAAGAAATGACGCGCCGCAACCCCAGGAGCAGGCACTGCAGACGACGTGACACTTGCTCGAGGCGGGCCATGGGGCCAGCCTTTCTCCCGCGGGCGAAAGGCTGCTCCGGCGCCCTTTGACGCTGAACATCGCTGGTTGATTGGAATAGCCGGGTGGCTACAGGTGAATCCATGCAGGAACTGATAAGCCGGGTCAAAGCGGCCTTGCGCGAAGGCCGGCAGCTGCCGTTCTCGGCCTATATGTCGTTGAAGGAACAGCGCATCGCCAATGCCCCCATCGTCAAGCCGTTGCTGATACTGGTCCTGGCCGGGGTCAAGCAGTTGGGCAAGGAGGATGAGATCGTCTGCCCGACCGGCAGCTTTCTGTTCTTGTCCAACACGCCCACCATCGACATGCGGAATATCCCGGGCGATGAGTATTTCGCGGTGCTGATCGAGTTCGAATTCAGCGATTTCGATCAGTTCAAGAGCCCCAGGAATAACGACAATAGTCATTTCCAGGGGACCATCGATGACGCCCTGGCGAAAACCTTGAAGCAGTTTGTCGAGTGGTCCGTTTTCGCTCCTCGGGAACTGTGGCGTTTTCGCCGGCAAGAGCTTCTGCAACTCCTTTATCTGTCCGGCCACGAGGCGGTGAGCAGCATCGCCGGGCACCCCAGCCTCAGCCATCGACTGCATGAAATCATCAGCGAGCAGATCGCCGACGACTGGAGCGTCGAGCGTCTGGCGCAAAGGCTGGCCATCAGCGAGTCCACGCTGCGCCGGAAATTGAAAGCCGAAGGGGCCAGTATCAAGTCGCTGGTCGATCGCACCAAGCTGGGCCACGGCCTTGCCCTGGTACAGACCACCCTGGAACCCATCGGGCGGATTGCCGAACAGTGCGGCTACCAATCGCAGTCGCGGTTTACCGACAAGTTCAAGCAGCTGTTCGGCATTACTCCCAGCGAACTCAGAAAAACCCGGATGCCCGATTAGGCGCCTGCTGGTTCCAGCCTGCCGCACTCGCGCCTGTCCCGCGTTGGCCAGGGCAGGGCGCCCCCGGCAATCTCCCGCCTTTTTCCCGTCCCCATCCCCCATGCCCGCGCAACTGCACGGCCGCCCGGTTGCGCCGTCCATCGCGTTCCTCACGTTGTGAATGAAGCTTTTGTGACAAAAGTTCGGTAGCACTTCGCCAGTCCCGTCATGGGTATGTGACGCGCTTGAGGGGGCCTTCGGGCCGCTGTTCTGGGCCGAGGCGGGACGCCGGGAGTGAGGTTATGGGGACTATGGAACGCTACGCGAAAGTGGGCATGCAGGAGCTGGACCAGCGGCTGTCGAAAATCGTCGAGGCTGCGCGCAAGAAGCCGGTGTCGGTGTATCGCTACGGCGCGCCGTGGGTCTGGATCGTTTCCCAGGATGACTGGCAGGGCGCCTTGAAGGAGGTGTCGAGCTACATCCCGCCGGGCCATTCGCTGGTGTTGCTGCGTCCGCAGATCGACGCCTTGCTCGACCAGCACCGCGACGTGCTCCAGGGCCTCGATAGCGAGCCCGGCATGCTCATCGCCCCGCGCACGGTGATGCACATCCTGCTGTTGCAGCTGTTGTATGCGGTGCCCGGCGAGCAACAGCTGTACGAGCAGCTCAATTACAACCTGCTGTTCCGCTGGTTCGTCGGCCTGGACCTGACTCAGAAGGTCTGGAGCCTCGGCGTGCTGAGCCGCGATATCGCCACGCTGCTGAACGATGCGCAGGCGGTGCGGCTGATTCAGAAAATCATCGGTGAAGTGTTCTGTGGCGCCTTGCTGCACATGCCCGAGTTCTCGCTGAACTTCGCGCTGCTGCACAGCTGGCTGGCCAAACACGCGACGACATCGACCTTGAGCAATTGAACCGGCCAAACGCCGTACAGACGGCGACAGCGGTTTCGACGCGGTTCGACATTCTTGGAAATCTAGGGGGCGGTGTGGAGCAACTGTTCAAGACAGGGCGGCCAGGGTCGGCCAGGCGCTGGCTGCCGGTGTGCGGCTGGCTGGCGCTGGTCGCGCTGAGCCAGCCGTTGCTGGCCGAGGAGGGCGGCCCGGCGGCAACGGGTGCGGCCGAAGGTGGGGCGGCGCCAGGGGGCGACGCGCCCGCGCGGTTGGTGGATGTGAACGAGTACTTCGTGCGCGGCAACACCGTGCTCGATGCCCGGGCCATCGAAGAGGCGGTGTATCCCTTCCTCGGCCCGCAGAAAACCCTGAACGATATCGAGGGCGCCCGCGACGCCTTGCAGAAGGTCTATCAGGCCCGCGGCTACCAGTCGGTGTTCGTCGAGCTGCCGGAGCAGAAGGTCGAGGACGGCATCGTCTACCTGCAGGTCAGCGAGACCAAGGTCGGCCGGGTGCGGGTGGTGGGCGCCAAGCACTATTCGCCGGTGGAGATCCGCGACGAAGTGCCGGCGCTCAAGGAAGGCGAGGTGCCGGACTTCGCCAAGGTCCAGGGCCAGTTGGCGAGCCTGAACAAGACCCCCGGGCGCCAGGTCATGCCGCTGGTGCGCGAAGGCCAGCGCCCCGGCACCATGGACGTCGACCTGCAGGTGGAGGACCAGAACCCCTGGCAGGCCAGCATCGGCCTGAACAACGACTACAGCGCCGACACCAAGCACCTGCGGACGGTCACCAGCCTGGGCTACAACAACCTGTGGCAACTGGGCCACAGCATTTCCCTGACCTATTTCACCGCCCCCGAAGACCAGGACAACGCCAAGGTCTGGTCCGGTTCCTACACCGCGCCGTTGAACGAGCGCTGGAGCCTGCAGTTCGCCGGCTACCAGTCCGACAGCGACGTCGCCACCCTCGGCGGCAGCAATGTGCTGGGCAAGGGCCATTCCTACGGCCTGTCGCTGATCTACAGCCTGCCGGCCAGCGGCAACTGGGCCAACTCGTTCTCCGCCGGGGTGGATTTCAAGGACTTCGAGGAAGAAATGACCCTCGGCGGCAGCCGCGACAAGGTGCCGCTCAAGTACGCGCCGTTCACCTTCGCCTACAACGGTTTTCGCTACACCGAAACCTCCCAGCTGGGCCTGGGCCTGGGCCTGGTGGTCGGCACCCGCAGCCTGTTCGGCTACGGCAGTTCGGACGAAGACTTCGACTACAAGCGCTATCGCGCCGACTCCAGTTTCGCCGTGCTCAAGGGCGACGCGAATTACACCTACACCTTCGGCAACGACTGGCAGAGCGCGACCAAGACCGCGTTCCAGCTGGCCTCCGGGCCGCTGGTGTCCAACGAGCAGTTCTCCGCCGGCGGCGCCACCTCGGTGCGCGGTTACCTGGCGGCCGAGCGCACCAGCGACGACGGCTACCTGCTGTCCCAGGAGCTGCGCACGCCGTCCCTGGCCAAGTACCTGGGCGGCTACGTCAACGAATGGCGTTTCTACGCCTTTGCCGAAGGCGCCCGGATGTACCTGCGCGACGAGCTTCCCGAGCAGGAGGCCGAGTACAGCCTGGCCAGCGTCGGCCTGGGCACCCGCGCCAGTCTGAGCAAGTGGCTGTCCGGCAGCCTGGACTGGGGCTATCCGCTGCTCGATGGACCGAACACCCAGAAACAGGACTCGCGCCTGCACTTCAGCGTGCAGGCGACGTTTTGATCCTTCACGGAGTAACTTTCATGCAGCGCTTACTGATTTCCCTGTTGATCTGCCTGGGCTTCGTGCTCCCGGCGACCGCCCAGGCGTGGTGGCAGGACGACTGGCACTACCGCAAGCAGATCTCGATCGACACCACGCCCCAGGGCGCGGCCATCAACCAGGCCCTGGGCCGCACCGCGCTGCTGGTGCGCCTGCACACCGGCAACTTCAGTTTCGACGGGGTCAAGGAAGACGGCTCGGACCTGCGCTTCGTCAGCGTCGACGACAAGACGGTGTTCAACCACCAGATCGAAAGCTTCGACCCGCTGATGGGCATGGCCCTGGTCTGGGTCGACGTGCCGAACGTGGAGGGCGGCCAGCGCCAGGATCTCTGGATGTACTACGGCAACCAGAAAGCCCCGGCCAGCGCCAACGGCCAGCTGACCTTCGACCCGAACTACACCGCCCTCTATCACTTCGACGGTGCCAACGGCACCCCGGCCAAGGACACCACGGCCTACGGCAACCACGCGCAGAACGCCACCGGCGCGAGCATCGACGGGGTGATCGGCCGCGCCTTGCAGTTCAACGGCCAGCCGCTGCTGTTGCCGGCCAGCCCGTCGCTGCAACACAGGGCCGAGGATGCGTTCACCGTCAGCGCCTGGGTGCGCCTGGACCAGGCCAGCGGCGAGCAACTGCTGCTGGCCCGGCGCGAAGGCGCCAGCAGCTTGCTGATCGGGGTCAACCAGGGCGTGCCCTTCGTCGAGGTCGACGGCCAGCGCGGGGTGTCGACCCAGCCGCTCAATCCCGGACAGTGGCAGCACCTGGCCCTGACCGCCCAGGGCAGCCAGCTGGCGCTGTTCGTCAACGGCCGCGAAAGCGCGAGCCTGGCGCTGGCGCTGCCGGCATTCAACTCGCCGCTGGCCATCGGTGCCGACCTGCCGCCGGCCCCAGGGGCTGTCAGCAGCTTCCTGCCGTTCAACGGCGCCATCGACGAGTTGCGCCTGTCCAAGGTCGCCCGGCCCGCCGGCCTGCTGCTGGCCGATGCCGCGGCCCAGGGCGCGGAGTCGAAGCTGGTGGCTTACGGCGTCGACGAAGAACAGTCGGGCTTCGGTTTCGGCAGCCTGGGCTTTTTGCTCAAGGCGGTGCCGGTGGACGCCTGGGTGATCATCGCGCTGCTGGTGCTGATGATGTTCCAGTCGTGGATCATCATGTACCGCAAGAACCGCATGGTCAGCCGTGTCAGCGGCGCCAACCAGCTGTTCCGCGAGCAGTTCGCCCGGGTCGGCACGCGCCTGGAAATGTTCGCCGACGACCGCGAGCTGGCCCAGCGCCTGGAGCACTCCTCGCTGTGGCGCCTGTACCAGGTGGCGGTCCAGGAAATCCGCACCCGCCGCGCCCAGGGCGCCGACACCTCGTCGGTCTCGGCGGCCACCATCGAAGCCATCCGCTGCTCCATGGACGGCGTGCGCACCCGGGAGAACCAGCAGCTCGGTTCGAAGCTTTCGACCCTGTCCAACGCCATCGCCGGCGGCCCCTACATCGGCCTGCTGGGCACGGTGCTGGGGATCATGGTGGTGTTCCTCGGTACAGCCATGGCCGGCGACGTCAACATCAACGCCATCGCCCCGGGCATGGCCGCGGCGCTGCTGGCCACCGCCATGGGCCTGTTCGTCGCGATCCCGGCGCTGTTCGGCTACAACCGGCTGATCACCCGCAACAAGGAAGTCAGCGCCGACATGCGGGTGTTCGTCGACGAGTTCATCACCCGTCTGGCCGAGCTGCATGGCGCCGGCCAGTCCAGTGAAACCGCCCCGGCGCGTGCGCACAGCGCCGCCGCCACCGTGCCGGCCTGAGGAGAAACGTCATGGCTTCTGTGAACGCCTCCCACGACGATGACGACGACGCGGCGGTCGACAGCATCAATATCACGCCCCTGGTGGACGTGCTGATGGTGGTGCTGGTGATGTTCATCCTCACCGCCACCGCCCAGGTCTCCGGGATCCAGATCAACCTGCCCAAGGCCAGCGCTTCGGTGTCGCTGTCCGAGGCCAAGACCAAGGCGATCTCGGTCAACGACGGCGGCCAGGTGTTCCTCGATGCCTACCCGGTGACCCTGGCGGAGCTGGAAGAGCGCCTGCGCATGGACAAGGCCCTGAACCCGGACTTCCCGGTGATCGTGCGCGGCGACGCCACGGTGCAGTACCAGAAAGTCATCGAGGTCCTCGACCTGTTGCGCCGGCTGGAGCTGTCCCAGGTCGGCCTGGTCACCGGCAAACCGAGCCAGGGCTGATCTCATGACCGCACAGCAACCCATCAACCTGCCGCCCGTGAAGAAAGCCATGGCGCCGCGCCTGCTCAAGTGGGGCGCCGGGCTGCTGCTGGCGGCCGGCGCCGCCTGGCTGTTCTGGCAGTGGGCCCACGACATGAGCGGGGTGCGCCGGGAGGCGCCGAAGGTGCCGACCATCATCCCGCTGCCGCCACCGCCGCCTCCGCCGCCGGAGAAACCCAAGGAACCGGAGCCCAAGGTCGAGGAGAAGGTGCCCGAACCGGAGCCGACCCCGGAGCCGGAACAGGTCAAGCCTGAGGAAGAGGCGCCGCCGTCGCCGGTGGACGATCTGGCCAATCCGATGCAGATGGACGGCGACACCCAGGCCGGCAACGACGCCTTCAACATCGGCGCCGGCAAGGGCGGCGGCATGGCCGGCTCCGGCGGCGGGCGCCTGGGCAACGGCACCTACAGCCAGTTCCTGGCCTTCACCTTCCAGCGCGTGCTGCGGGAAAACCCGGAGCTGCGCAACCAGGCCTTTTCGCTGCAGACCGACGTCTGGCTGAGCGCCGTCGGCGAGATCACCCGGGTCGAGCTGGTCAAGTCCAGCGGCAACCCGGAAATCGACGCCCAGGTGCTGGCCGCCCTGCGCGGCGCGCCGCACTTGAGCGAACGGCCGCCGGCCTCCCTGACCCTGCCTGTGCGCCTGTCCCTGCAGGGGCGGCGCCCGGGTTAACCGAACGACTATGCAAGTTTTGCCATAAAGGAGTTGTGTGCAGATGATTTCCAACGTGAATCGATTGTCCCTGGCGATCGGCATGGTCATCGCGACCCTGGTAGGGCAAGCGGCGGCCGCGCCCGCTGCGCCCTCGGAAAACGCCACGATCAATCTGATCCGTTTGCTGGTGCAGCAGGGCGTGCTGAAACAGGAACAGGCCGACGGGCTGATCGCCCAGGCGGAGAAGGAAGCCGTGCAGGCGCGCCAGGCCAACGCCGCGGTGGCGGCCGGGCCTGCGGCGGCGCCGGGGGATGTGCGGGTGCAATACGTGCCGGCCATTGTGCGCGAGCAGATCCGCGACCAGGTCAAGGCCGAGGTCATGGCCACCGCCAAGCAGGAAAACTGGGCCCAGCCCAATACCTTCCCGGACTGGGTGTCGCGCATCAGCTTCGACGGCGACATTCGCCTGCGCGATGAGTCGCGCTACTACTCGGGCAGCAACAGCAACCAGATCGTCGACTTCGCCAAGCTCAACGACAAGGGTCCGTACGACGTCAACCCCAGCACCAGCACCAACCTGCCGCCCTTGCTCAACACCCGCGAGGACCGCGAGAACCTGTTCCGTCTGCGTGCGCGGCTGGGCATGAAGGCGCAGATCGCCCCGGACTGGACGGCCGGCATCCGCATCGGCACCGGCTCGGACAACAACCCGGTGTCCACCACCCAGACCCTGGGCGGCGGTTTCGGCAAGAAGGACATCTGGCTCGACCAGGGCTACCTGACCTGGAAGGCCAGCGACGAGCTGACCCTCACCGGCGGGCGGATCGCCAACCCGTTCTTCTCCACCGACATGCTGTATTCCACCGACCTGAACTTCGACGGCGTGGCGGCGATCTTCAACCACAAGCTCAATCGCGACTGGGGCCTGTTCGGCACCGTCGGCGCGTTCCCGGTGGAGTACACCAACGACACCACCACCAGCAACGGCTTCGACAAGGAAGAGAGCGACAACAAATGGCTGTACGGCGCGCAGATCGGCGCTAACTGGGCGATCAACAGCAACCACCGGCTCAAGGGCGCGCTGGCCTATTACCGCTTCGACGATATCGAAGGCCAGCGTTCCAGCCCTTGCCAACCCTGGGCCGGAGCGCCGGGCTGCGACTCCGACGGCACCCGCGTGGCCTTCATGCAGAAGGGCAACAGCGTGTTCCTGCTGCGCGACATCACGCCCAACCCGGCCAACCCGGCCGCCACCGCCCAGCCGCAGTTCGTCGGCCTGGCCTCGGAGTTCAACCTGCTGGACCTGAACCTGGTGTGGGACGCCGACCTGCCGCAGGACTTCAAGCTGCGCAGCCAGGCCAACTACGTCCACAACCTGGGCTACGACGAAGGCGAGATGCGCAAGCGCGCCGCCGGCCAGATCGTCAACAACCTGGACAGCAGCGGCGAACTGGAAAGCGGCGCCAACGCCTGGATGCTGCAGTTCACCCTGGGCAACAGCCTGGACCTGGCCAAGCAGGGCGACTGGAACCTGTTCGCCGGCTACAAGTACATCCAGCCCGACGCGCTGCCCGACGGTTTCAACGATTCCTCGTTCCACCTGGGCGGCACCAACGCCAAGGGTTACTTCATCGGCGGCAACTACGGCCTGGCCAAGAACGTCTTCGCCACCGGGCGTTGGCTGAGCTCGGAGGCGGTGTACGGCGCGCCGTTCGACATCGATGTCCTGCAGCTTGAAATCAACACGCGCTTCTAAGGCGCGGGAGGCATGGCTATGAGGTGCATTGCTATGAACACGCGAGCCAGGGCAGGGCGCTGCCTGTGGTTGACCCTGGGGCTGCTGGTGGCTGGCGGGGCCAGCGCCGAAGGCATGGAGGAACGGCTGCGCACCCAGTTGCGCAGCACCACCCAGCAGTTGCAGGCGCTGCAAAGCGAGCAGGCCCAGGCCAGCGCGGCGCGTATCGCCGCGGAAAACCAGGCCAGGGAAGCCCAGGCGCAGATCAAGCAACTGAGCGCCGACCTGGCCAAGGCCCGGGGCGTGGCCGAGCAACTGGCCGGCCAGCAGCAGAACCTGCACAGCCAGGCCCAGGCGCAGATGGCCGCCAGCAGCGAGCAGATCGGCAAGTTCAAGAAGGCCTATGACGAGCTGCTGGTCATGGCCCGGGCCAAAGAGGCGGAGCGGGCCCGGTTGCAGGCGCAATTGAGCGAACGTGACACACAAGTGCAGCAATGTTCGGTCAAGAATCAGCAGATGTATGGCGTGGCCAAAGAGATCCTCGCGGCCTACGAGAAGATCGATGTGGCCGAGGTGATGAAAATCCGCCAACCCTTCGCCGGCAGCGCCCGGGTCAAGTTCGAAGAACTGGCCCAGGGCTTCGGCGACGATCTGTACAAGACCCAGTTCGATGCCCCGCGGGCAGCGAGCGCCCACTGACTGTCAAGGAAGAACCGAGCATGACCGAACACGTGCAACTGATCGCCAGCGTCACCCCGCAGAGTCTCACCGAACTGCTGCAGGGCGCCGGCTACCGCGTCAACCAGACCGACCAGAACGGCATCGTCCAACTGCTCAGCGCCAGCCAGGGCATCGGCTACGCCGTGCGTTTCGGCAACGCAGCGGGTGTTGGAGAGAGCAGCTATGTGGACTTCACCTTCAGCTGCGCGCTGCGGGTCCAGGGCGAACTGCCGGCCGGCCTGGCCGAACTGTGGAACGCCTCGCGGCGTTTTGCCCGGCTGTCTGTGCAGGGCGAGTTCCTGGTGATGGAAATGGACGTGGTGGTGGCCGGGGTCGGCAACGATCACCTGCGCAGCCAGCTGGAACTCTGGGACCGGCTGCTGCAGGAATTCATCGTCTACCTGCGCGACTACAGCCAGCATGCGGCGCGCCTGCGGGCCGAGGCCGAAGCGCCCGAGGCCACACCTGAGACCGCCGCCGAGGCCGCTGCCGAGGTGCCCGCGCAGTGAAGAAGCCAAGCCTGATGCTCGGTGCCGGCGCGCTGGCCCTGGTGGCGCTGGCGGTGTGGCTGGGCGGGCGCCCGGGCAGCGACCCGGTGGCGGCGCCACAGCCCCGGGCGATGTCCGCCGGACAACCGGCCGAAGACGGTCCGGCTGTGGCGCGCCTGGGCAACCAGCGGGTGGCGCCGGAGGAACTCAAGACGCTGTTCGCCGCGCTGCCGGAGCCGTCCCGGGAGCAACTGCGGGGCAATCGCCCGGCCCTGGAAAACTGGATTCGCACGCGCCTGGCGGAAAAGGCCGTGCTCGAACAGGCCGACGCCCAGGGCTGGCGCCAGCGCCCGGACGTGGCCCGGCAGACGCGGCTGGCCACCGAGCAGATCGTGTTCCGCGACTACCTGCGCTCGGTCAGCCAGGTACCGGCGGGTTACCCGAGCGAGGCCGAGTTGCAGCAGGCCTTTGATGCCGGCAAGGCACAGTGGCAGACCCCGGCGCTGTACCGGGTCAGCCAGATCTTCCTCGCGGTCGGCGAGCCCCAGGCGCTGGAGGCGGTGCGCAAGCAGGCCCAGGAACTGAGCAAGAAGGCCCAGGCGGCCCCCGGCGAGTTTGCCGCCCTGGCCAGCCAGTACTCCCAGGACCCCGACAGCGCCCAGCGCGGCGGCGATTCCGGGTTACAGCCGTTGCAGCAGCTGTTGCCGGAGGTGCGCGGCGCGGTGGCGCGGCTGAAGCTCGGCGCAGTGTCGGATGTGGTGCAGAGCGCGGCGGGTTTTCATGTGCTCAAGCTGACCGAGCAGCAACCGGCCCGCGGCGCGACCCTGGACGAGTTGCGCGAACGCCTGACCCAGGCCCTGCGGGCCCAGCGCCAGGAACAGATCGCCAAGGCCTATCTGGAAGGCATGCTCAATACCGCAACCCTGAGCATCGACGGGGCCGAGTTGAACAAGGTGCTGGAGGAGAAGCTGTAGGACGGCCGAGCATCTTCTGTAGGAGCGAAGCTTGCTCGCGATGGTGGTTAACGATGACGCGTACTGCCTGAACGAGCGCGTTGCCCTCGCGTTCATCGCGGGCAATCGAGCGTCGACCGGCCGCTCCTACAGGGGACCGCGCTGCTTGAAACAACATGCAATGGATGCAATCAACCACCTGACAGGGAGTCACCCATGTCCTTTCTGGAACCCGCCCCCACCTCGGGCATTACCCCTTATGTCGCCCCCGCGGAGCCGCGGGAGGCCTGGCTGGCCCTGGCCGCCGGGATCGAGCCGGAGCTGGCCCAGTATTTCCTGGTCACCGCCCGTTGCGGCTGTTTCATGCAGGCGGCGCGCAGCCTGAACATCAAGGCGACGCTGCTGCGCAAACAGCTGGCGCAACTGGAGGCGCAACTGCGCCGTTCGTTGTTCAGCTTCCAGGGCAGCCTCCTGAGCCTCACCCGCGAAGGTCAGCAGCTCAAGGCACAGCTGATCGCCCTGGCCCACGAGCGTTCGCTGCCGGTGCTCGAACAGCCGCTGATCCGCCTGGCGGTGGCCGAGTCGATCCTGCACGACATCCTCGGCCGCGACCTGATTGCCCTGCTGCGGCGCAACGCCAGTGTGCGCCTGGAGATCATCTCCATCGACAGCGAGCTGTCGTTGCGGGCCCTGAGCGCCGATGTGGTGGTCTGGCTGGGCGGGGTGGATTCGCCCGCGCCGGGGCCGAGCTTCCCCACCAGCCCGCCGCGGCCGCTGGTGCGCCTGCACTATCTGCCGCATATCGCCAAGCGTTATTCGCGGGTGGCGGCGCGCCCCGACAGCCTCGACGACCTGGCCGACTACATGCTGGTGCAGTGGCAGCAGGACCGCCAGGTCGAGCCACTGCGGCCCTGGAATCAGTTGGTGGAGCAGCGCCTGGCCGGCGTGGTGCAGGTGCATTCCTACGAGCTGATGCTGGAGATGATCCGCTGCAGCGCCTGCATCGGCCTGCTGCCCCATTACATGAGCCGCTTCGACCGCGGCCTGACGGCCTTGCCCGGGCTGTTCGGCGAGGCCATGCAGCGCCAGGTGTGGATGGCGGTGAGTGCCGAGGCGGAACCGGTCGACGAGGTGCGGATGCTGGTGGAGCTGATCATCAACACCTTCGACGAACGCGGCGAATGGTTTTTCCAATAGCCGCCCGTGGGTTCCGGTTCTTCTGTAGGTGCGAAGCTTGCTCGCGAAAATAGCCGAGGGCGATGCAGGCGCCCCTGGCGGCACGCAGGAGAATGGTCATGCCGGAACAGGCCTGTTCATTCTCTCGCCAGCTGCATCGCTGGCGTTCTACACTCGATGGCCGTATCGCATAACCAAGGAAGACTTATGCCCGTCGCAAACCCAGCCATCGTCATCGAACGTTTCAGCGAAGCCCATGTGGAGGGCATCACCGCGCTGTACAACGACCCCGCGGTCGCCCGTCAGATGTTGCAGATGCCGTTTCAGTCTGCGCAGGTCTGGCGCAATCGCCTGGCGCCGAACAACGAACGACTGGTGGCGCTGGTGGCGCTCCACCAGGGCGCGGTGGTCGGCAGTTGCAGCATCGAGCAGTACTCGCGCATCCGCCGCGCCCACTGCGGCAGCGTCGGCATGGGCGTGGCGCTGGAGTGGCAGGGCCAGGGCGTCGGCAGCCGGCTGTTGGCGGCGGTGCTGGAGGTGGGGGATAACTGGATGAACCTGCAACGGGTGGAATTGACGGTGTTCGCCGACAACGAGGCTGCCCTGGGCCTGTACCGCAAATTCGGCTTCGAGCGCGAAGGCCTGCTGCGCGACTACGCGGTGCGCGACGGCCAATACGTCGACGTCGTGAGCATGGCGCGCCTGCGCCAGATGCCGCGCCCCTGACCCGCACCTGACTGCACTGACCTGTAGCCGCTGCCGAGCCCTGGCGAGGCTGCGATAGGTCCGAAGGACCTCCGACGTCCATGAGAGCGCCGCGCCCGTTCCGGGCGATCGCAGCCTCGCTGGCGCTTGGCAGCGGCTACGGGGTTTGCGTTGGCCGATAGGCCGGGGTCAACCTCTAGGCCGCTTTTGTTCGCCCTCCAGGGCAAAGGCCACCGCCGCCTGGGCATGCAGCTCGGTGGTGTCCAGCAGGGGCAGGGGGCTGTGTTCGGGTTTGAGCAGCAGGCCGATCTCGGTGCAGCCGAGGATGATGGCCTGGGCGCCGCGGGCCATCAGGCCCTGGATCACCTGCTGGTAACGCTGGCGCGAGGCGTCGCTGATCACCCCCACGCACAGCTCGTCATAGATGATCCGGTGCACGGCCTGGCGCTCCGTGGCGTCGGGCACCAGCACCCTGAGGCCGCGATCGACCAGACGTTGCTTGAGGAAGTCCTGCTCCATGGTGAAGGCCGTGCCCAGCAGGCCCACCGTCAGGACATCGGCTTGCAGCGCGGCCTCGGCGGTGGGGTCGGCGATGTGCAGGAAGGGCACCGACAGCACGGCCTGAATCTCCGCGGCGACCTTGTGCATGGTGTTGGTACAGAGCACCACGCATTCGGCGCCACCGGCTTCCAGGCGCTGCGCCGCATCCACCAGGATCTCCGCCGCGAGGTCCCAGCGCCCGGCATGCTGGGCCTGTTCGACAGGCCCGAAGTCGACGCTGTACATTAGCAGCCGCGCCGAGCGTAGCGGCCCGAGACGGTCCCGGACCTGCTGGTTGATCAGGCGATAATACTCGGCGCTGGACTCCCAGCTCATGCCGCCGATAAGGCCGATGGTGCGCATATCTGACTCCTGTTGCTGACCGATCCGAATGTCGAGAGTGTCCCGTGGCGCCGCCCCGCGATCTATCAGGAAATTTCACATGGCCAACCCGCTGAGCCGCCAACTGCTGGGCGCGACCCTCGAGCTGCAATTGCTGCCGCGGGCGGCCTACAGCGCCCGCGATCCGTTGCAGTGGCAAAGCCTCGGCGTGACCCTGGAGCGCCAGTGGGGCGTGCACGCCATCGGCAGCGACCGGCGCGAGGATTTCGACAGCTGGCCGGGAACCCTGGCCCTGACCCCGGCCGGGGTCGAGGTGTTTTCCGAGTCGCCGCAAGGTGGCGAATACCTGCTGTTGCGCTGGTTGGCAGAACCACAATCGCGCGCCGCCGGGGCGCGTCGGCAGGTGCCCGGGCATGCCCGTGCCCTGGCCAGGCCCGGCGGCTGTTGCTGGCGCCGGTAGGCGATTCGCTGGCGCTGGAGGAATGCACCTTGCAGTTCGCGGCGCTGGCTGCTGGCGAAACGCCCCGCCAGGCACCTGGGCGCGCAACGTTCGGTCGGGTCCTGAAGCTGATCGATGAGCAGTACGCCGAGCCCCTGTCGCTGCGTGACCTGGCGGCCTGTTGCGGGTGCACGGAGCTGCGTTTCCTGCGCGACTTCAGCCGCGCCATCGGCATGACGCCCCATGCCTGGCTGGTCGAGGTTCGGGTCCAGGCGGCGCGCCGGCTGATCGAACGCAGCGACCTGCCGCTGGCCGCCATCGCCCTGGAAACCGGCTTCGCCCACCAGTCCCATATGGGCAGCGCCTTTCGCAAATGCCTCGGCCTGACGCCCAGCCAATATCGCGGGCGTTTCTAGTTGCCATCGGCCCGTGAGCGTGGACGAGGCGCTCGGATCAAGGTTGCGCCGCTTCCAGCACCTTGAGTCGATAGGTTCTCTGCGCTTTCTGCCCAGGGCATTGGGTGCCGTAGCTACTGGCATACGCGTTGAAGGTATAGGTGCCTGGCGTCAGCGGTTTGCCGGTGATCAGCGCGTAATCGGCTCTTTTCTGGTAACTCAGCTCCAGCCCATCGGGCAACGGGTGATCGGGGTGGATATAAAAACCGGTCAGCGGCGTATCGGCGCCCACCACCTTCAGTTTGACTCTGAACGGCTGGCCGACGACGGCGCTTGGCAAGGCTTCTGGCTGCATCACGAGGTCTGGGCGGGTATAACAGCCGGGAACAAATCCCAGCCCACATCCGCTGAGCATGAGTGAAAGAGCCAGAGCGGAAATCAGTGTGCACTTCATGGGAGTTTCCTGAGAGCTGTTCAAGGGATCTTGCTGAACACCAGTCCGCCGTACAGGTACTTGAGAATGGTCTGCAGGGTTGATCCCGTAGGGATCTGATGCAACAACTCACCCCAGGAAAAGATCATCGAGGAACTGATGGCGTCACTCGGTGGCGTGCTTGGGGTGATGGGGCCGGATAAGGTTGTTGCCGGTTGCTCCCAGGTCACCCAGTGGTTTTTCATCTGCCCGGCATTGGCTGCCAGCATTCCCGCACCGATAAGGGTCGCGACATGAGTACCGGGACGGATGTACTGGAACAGTTCGACCAACTGCTTCTGGTTGATAGGGGACGAGAACTGGGTGTTGTCGAAAAGGACCTCGGCCCCCGCTTGCTTGAACCACTTTCTGAGCCCGGCGGGGAGGGTGATCCCGGAGAACATGTCATCCGGTTCGTCATAGGCGAACAGCAGGTTTTCACTGTCGCGCAAGCTGGCGAGCGTGATCCAGTCGATAGCCCAGATGCTGCCGCCAACGGATTACCGACGGCTGCCGGTAGGCGCGAAGTCAGTGCCGCTATGGCTGGAGCTGGCGAGCTAGCCAGTGCTGCGGCCTGTGGGGCTGGGGTGGCGGCAGGCCGCAGGGCTGCCACGACCGCCGCCGGATTGGGCATCGCCGACACCGCGCTGATCGGCGCCGGGGTAACGGTATCGCCAATGATCACACTGCTCGAGCCACTGACGATAATGTTGCCGTGGTCACCGCTACTGCTCTGTACCGCGGCATTGCGTCCATTGATGAAGACCGTTGCCGACACCCCGCCGACAATCGCCGCACCGCAGGCGCTTTGATCATTTTGCCGGGCTGCAGCCAGGCCGTTGAACAAGACATCGGGGGAGCCGCTGACGATGGGATTGGTGCCATGGCCCGGCATAGGGAGGCCGTCGGGTCGGTCACCCGGGCTGCTGGTTTTCCGCTCATTTTCGAAACGTCCGTGTTTATTCAGCGGCGAATCCTAAGCGAAACACCGGACGTTGGCCAATCGAGCGCCCAGCAGCGCGGTGGCGGTCATGCGCGAAGGCGGGGTCAAACCTCCAGGTTGCCCCAGCCAGGCCTGGCTTCTTGCGGTTCAGGCGCCACGGCATTGATTTTCTTGCCGGTGGCCAGTTCCACCCGGTGCGCCACATCCGGGTCGTCGGCGAAGGGGATCAGGCTGGCGTCGTCGAGGCTCTTGGCGGATTGATGGCGCAGGCAGTAGCCGATGCTGAGGTAGAGAAAGGTCACGCCGAGCAGGTCAAGCATGAGGTCGATCATCTGGGCATTCCTGGGATAAGGGACGCGGGCCGCAGCCGGCCCGCGTCGTAGGCCTGGGCGATCAGGCGATCTGGGCGTCGCTCACGGCCAGGCGCGGGTCGGCCACGCGCACGGTGCGCCAGGTGTTGTAGGCCATCAGCAGCATGCCGCTGAGGAAGAACACACCGCCGGCGAAGCGCACGATAAAGCCCGGGTGGCTGGCCTGCAGGGCCTCGACGAAGGAGTAGGTGAGGGTGCCGTCGTCGTTGACCGCCCGCCACATCAGGCCCTGGGTGATGCCGTTGACCCACATCGAGGCGATGTAGAGCACGGTGCCGATGGTGGCCAGCCAGAAGTGCAGGTTGATCAGCGGCACGCTGTACATCTGCTCGCGGCCGAAGACCTTGGGCACCATGTGATAGATGGCGCCGAAGGTGATCATCGCCACCCAGCCCAGGGCACCGGCGTGCACGTGGCCGATGGTCCAGTCGGTGTAGTGGGACAGGGCGTTGACCGTCTTGATCGCCATCATCGGCCCCTCGAAGGTCGACATGCCGTAGAAGGCCAGGGACAGCACCAGGAAGCGCAGGATCGGGTCGTTGCGCAACTTATGCCAGGCCCCCGACAGGGTCATCATGCCGTTGATCATGCCGCCCCAGCTCGGCGCCAGCAGGATCAGCGACATGGCCATCCCCAGGGACTGCGCCCAGTCCGGCAGCGCGGTGTAGTGCAGGTGGTGCGGACCGGCCCAGATGTACAGGGTGATCAGTGCCCAGAAGTGGACGATGGACAGGCGATAGGAATACACCGGGCGCCCGACCTGCTTGGGCACGAAGTAATACATCATCCCCAGGAAACCGGTGGTGAGGAAGAAGCCCACGGCGTTGTGGCCGTACCACCACTGGACCATGGCGTCGGTGGCGCCGGAATACACCGGGTAGGACTTGAACCAGCCCACCGGGATCGACAGGTGATTGACCACGTGCAGCATGGCGATCACCAGGATGAAGGCGCCGAAGAACCAGTTGCCGACGTAGATGTGCTTGGGCTTGCGCCGCACCACGGTGGTGAAGAACACGATGGCGTAGGCCACCCAGACCACGGCCATCCACACCGCGCCGGAGAATTCGATTTCCGCGTATTCCTTGGTGGTGGTGTAGCCCAGCGGCAGGGTGATCAGCATGATCACGATCACCGATTGCCAGCCCCAGAAGGTGAAGGCGGCCAGGGTGTCCGAATACAGCCGCACCTGGCAGGTGCGCTGTACCGCGTAGTAACTGGCGGCGAATTGTGCGCTGCCGGCGAAGCCGAAGATCACCAGGCTGGTGTGCAGCGGGCGCAGGCGGCCGAAGCTGGTCCAGGGCAGGTCGAGGTTCATTTCCGGCCATACCAGCTGGGAGGCGATCCACACCCCCATGGCCATGCCGATCACGCCCCAGGCCACAGTGGCGATGACGAATTGGCGCACCACCTTGTAGTTGTAGGCCGGTTCCATTGTTGCTGTGCTCATGGTCAATGCTTCCACGGTTGCAAAGGCTTGCCAGGCCACCCGGCCTGGCATGCCGCGCACTGTAGGAAGCGGCGGCGAAACAAAACAGGCTCAGAAAAAACGCATTAATACGGATCAGATTTTCCCGCCTGTCTGTTGAGGCCGGCGACCTGCTGATACGGTTTTTTAGTTTTTACCTGAATCTGTAACGTTCTGAGCCGTAAGCGCATAGTCAGCGCCACACCAAAAACCTGGTTGGCCCTATACCTCCGTCACTCTGTGACCCTGTAGCTGCTGGCGCTCGACAGCGGCTACAGGGTCACAGAGTGACGGGTACGGGAGTGGGGCCAGTTATCCGGGGCAGTACTGATGAGGCCGTGACATGTATATCTATGACGAGTACGACCAGGCTCTGGTCCGCGAGCGGGTGGCGCAGTTTCGCGATCAGGTCGAACGCTTCATGGCTGGCGAGCTGAGCGAAGAAGAATTCCTGCCGCTGCGGCTGCAGAATGGCCTGTATATGCAGAAGCACGCCTATATGCTGCGGGTGGCCATTCCCTACGGCACCCTCAGCGCGCGGCAGATGCGCACCCTGGCGAGCATCGCCCGGGACTACGACCGCGGCTACGGCCACTTCACCACCCGGCAGAACATGCAGTTCAACTGGATCGAACTGGCCCAGGTGCCGGACATCCTCGAACGCCTGGCCGAGGTCGAGATGCATGCGATCCAGACCTCCGGCAACTGCGTGCGCAACATCACCACCGAAGCCTTCGCCGGGGTCGCCGCCGACGAGCTGATGGACCCGCGCCCACTGGCGGAGATCCTGCGCCAGTGGTCGACCATCAACCCGGAATTCCTCTACCTGCCGCGCAAGTTCAAGATCGCCATCTGCTCGGCCCGCGAGGACCGGGCGGCGATCATGATGCATGACATCGGCCTGTACCTGTACCGCGACTGGAGCGGGCAGATGCTGCTGCGGGTGATGGTCGGCGGCGGCCTGGGACGCACGCCGATCCTCAGCCAGCAGATCCGCGACGGCCTGCCCTGGCAGCACCTGTTGTCCTATGTCGAGGCGGTGCTGCGGGTCTACAACCGCCACGGCCGGCGCGACAACAAGTACAAGGCGCGGATCAAGATCCTGGTCAAGGCCCTGGGTATCGAGGCCTTCGCCAAGGAAGTGGAGGAGGAGTGGCAGCACCTCAAGGATGGCCCGGCGCAACTGACCGAGGCCGAGTACCAGCGGGTCGCCAGCGCCTTCGTCCCACCGCTCTACGCCCGCCAGCCGGCCACCGACCTCGACTACGGCAGCTGTCTGGCCGAGAACCCGGCCTTCGCCCGCTGGGTCACTCACAACGTCAAGCCGCACAAGGTGCCGGGCTACGCCAGCGTGGTGCTCTCGACCAAGCCCGGCGCCGCTTCGCCGCCCGGTGACGTGACGACCCAGCAGATGGCGGCGGTGGCCGACTGGTCCGAAGACTTCGGCTTCGGCGAGATCCGCATCGCCCACGAACAGAACATCGTCCTGCCGGACGTGCCCAAATCCACGTTGTACCGGCTCTGGCAATTGGCTGGCGAGCAGGGCCTGGGCAGCGCCAACGTCGGCCTGCTGACCGACATCATCGCCTGCCCGGGCGGCGACTTCTGCGCCCTGGCCAATGCCAAGTCGATCCCCATCGCCCAGGCGATCCAGGCACGTTTCGACGACCTCGACTACCTGCACGACCTGGGCGATATCAGCCTGAATATCTCCGGCTGCATGAACGCCTGTGGCCATCACCACATCGGCAACATCGGCATCCTCGGCGTCGACAAGAACGGCAGCGAGTGGTACCAGGTCACCCTCGGCGGCGCCCAGGGCAAGCACAGCGCGCTGGGCAAGGTCATCGGCCCGTCGTTCAGCGCCGAGGAAATCCCCCAGGTGATCGAACGCATCATCGCCACCTTCGTGCGTTACCGGGAAAGTGAAGAGCTGTTCGTCGACACCGTACAGCGCATCGGCCTGGAGCCGTTCAAGGAGCGGGTCTATCCGAAGGTATTGGAGTTGCAGCCATGATCAATTTGTTGCGTTTGCAAGACGGCCAGGCCGGCCGGGTCGAAGACGATCCCTGGACCCTGGTGCGCGAGGTCGAGGGCGAGTTGCCTGAGGGGCCGCTGCTGCTGCCCCTGGCCCGCTGGCTGATCCGCCGCATCGAGCACGAACCGGCGCGGGACGGGGTCTGGCTCGGCCCGGACGACGAAGTGGAAAGCCTGCGGCCCTGGCTCAAGCTGATCCCGCTGATCGCCCTGGATTTCCCCAGCTTCCGCGACGGCCGCGCCTACAGCCAGGCCTACCTGCTGCGCACCCGGCTGGGCTGGATGGGCGAACTGCGGGCCGTGGGCGACGTGCTGCGCGACCAGCTCAGCCATATGCGCCAGTGCGGTTTCGACAGCTTTGCCATCCGCGAAGACAAATGCGCCGACGATGCCCTCAAGGGGCTGGCGGGCATGAGCGTGCTCTACGGCCGCTCGGCGATCGAGCCGCGGCCGCTGTTCCGGCGGCGCTGAAGGGAAGGGCGGTGTTGGCGGGCCCGGTCCGCGCGCACCGCCGCTTTGCCCGATCTTCACCTGCGTCTGACCGCCACCCTTGTTGCGACACCAGGGGCATTTGTTCTTGGGGCGATGGTGGCACTTTGGTAGAGTCCCACTTCTTACGAAGGCGCCAGGGAGTGGCGTGCTGCGCTTGGCCGCAGGCGTGCCTGGCAAGGGTTATCCATGGAAGAGAGTCGCGGTTGTGAGCTTGGCTAAAAAAATACTCGGGTTGTTTTCGTTGTTGCTGATCCTGGCCCTGTGGGTCGGCTATTTCTACCTCTATCAGGATGCGCGCAGCGGGCGCCTCGGCGACACCTTCGACAGCTACGGCACCTGTGGCAGCCCCTCGAGCAGTTCGCCGGATTTCTTCGCCCGCGACCATCTGCTGCTCAGGGTCACCAACAACACCCAGGGCGACTTCACTGTGTCGGGAGTGGTCAACGTTTCCGAACGCACCTACAACCGCTACGAACTGGGGCGTTACCCGCTGAAATTGCGCCTGGAGCCGCTGCAGTCGTCCTACAGTGTCCCGCCGCTGTTCTTCGAGGAGGTCAAGGTCAAGGCCTTGAACCGCAACTTCAGTTCGCCCCACAAGAATGCCTACGCGGACCTGGAAAGCCGATCGATCCGGGTGTACGGCGAGGCCACCCGGTTTCCCTTCGATGTCTACCGCTACGGCTACAAGCCGGTGCTGTACATCCTCAAGGGCAACGAGCAGGTCGACCTGAAGTTCAAGCGCGTCACTACCCAGCTGGACCTGTCCAACACCTTCACCCCGACCCGGCTGTACAACCCGGTCGACTACATCAGCGAGTCCAACAGCCTGGCGCAGCCTGGCGACTATCCCGCCTACGGTGCCAGCGAGTGTGCCTTCAGTATCGAGCGCAAGGGTTCGTTCAAGATCATCGTGCTGCTGTTGTTGCTGGTGCTGTGCCTGCCGCTGTTGCTGGTGGTGTACCGCGACGAGCCGACCATCGATTTTCTCGCCACCTTGCTGGGTGTGGCGGCGGTCCGGGTGTTTCTGGTCGGGCCGCTGCGGGACTACCAGCTGTACGGCATCGACTTCGTGTTTGGCGCCGTGATCATCCTGGTCGGCACCCTGTCCCTGCTCAAGGCCATGCGCATCGACGCCTTGCGCCAGGCCGCAGCAAGGCGGGGAACCACCTGGTAACGGGCTGGCGGCGGCTTTGCCGCCGAGGCGGATCCGCTGAGATTCTTCGCCGATCGATGCGGTTTTGCTATGCCGAGAGGCCGGCTTTTAGCTATACCTACAACTCCTAAAGCCGGCGTTGCGTCCGGCTTTTCTGACAGGAGTTACTTTATGAAGCTTGCACGAATCGCTGGCGCGCTGTGTATCGTCTCCCTCGGGTTGGTGGGCTGTTCCAGCAACATCACCAAGCCGGAGGAGTATTCCGGTTTTCTTCGCGACTACAGCCAGCTCAAGGAAGCCAAGTCGCCGTCGGGCGTCGAGGTGATGCGCTGGATCGATCCCAAGCTGGACCTGAAGCAGTACCGCAGCGTCTATATCGAGCCCACCCAGTTCTATCCCAAGCCGCAGCCGACGGCGAAGATCCCGCAAAACACCCTGAACGGCATCAACCGTTACTACGATGAGGCGCTCAAGCGCGAGATCGGCAAGGACCTGCCGCTGGCCACCGCTCCGGGGCCGGGTGTGCTGGTGGTGCGGGCGGCGATCACCGCCGTGAGCAGCAAGACCGAAGGCCTGAAACCCTACGAAATCATTCCGATCGCCCTGGTGGCGGCGGCAGTGAGCACGGCCAGCGGCATTCGTGACCAGGAAACCACCCTGGGCACCGAGGCGCAGTTCATCGATGGCGGCAACAACAAGGTGGTCGCCCAGGTGGTGCGCAAGGGCAGCGGCAAGGCCCTGGAAAACGACACCCAGGTCATGCAGCCTTCGGACGTGAAAAACGTCATCGACGGCTGGGCGTCGGACCTGCACCAGTCCTATCTGCGGATGAAAAAATAACCGCGTTCGACAACCCTTTCCGAGC
Source organism: Pseudomonas sp. NPDC089530 (assembly GCF_050280705.1). Lineage (NCBI taxonomy): Bacteria > Pseudomonadati > Pseudomonadota > Gammaproteobacteria > Pseudomonadales > Pseudomonadaceae > Pseudomonas > Pseudomonas sp. NPDC089530. The sequence continues at coordinate 81,796 of NZ_JBNNVU010000002.1, forward strand.
GTTTCCGGTTAGCCGTGTCGGGGTCAGGGGCTTGCGCCTGACCCCTTCGTCGGACCTGCTGTCGAACCTTTGAAGTGGACCGGTCCTGCGGGCGAGGCGAGGGCGGTGGGCGGCGTTTTCAGCACAAGCATCCGGCACAGGCCCTGATCGCCAGCTCCCGCGGTGAGTGGCGCCGGAGCTTTGGTCTGGTATTTTTCTTCATGTGAATTGTGATTATTTCCATGTGTTTTTAGTGGTTAAGTTAATGTGATTTATCAAGAATAAAAAACTCAATAAAAACAATAATTTAAAATATATTTCTCATGTTTATTGTCATTTTTTTGAGTGCTCTCAGGGAGTTTTTCCAGCATGCCCGTGGTTGAACGCACGACTTTCATCGCCGGCCGCAGCCCGGCCCAGGTCCTGGATTTCTGCCTGGAAGGCGCGAATTTTCCGAAGATCTTTCCCGAACCCATCACTCCCCTGGGAGAGGTCGATCTCGACAACCTGCGCATCAGCGCCGGGCGCGAGTTCCGCTTCCGGCACTGGATGTGGGGCGTCATACCGGCGACCTGGACCGTGGTCATCCGCGAGGTCGGCGACCGGCATTTCATCGACGAGATGCTCAAGGGGCCGCTGCGTGCCTTTCGTCACGAGCACCGGGTCGAGGCGGCCGACGGGGGTACCCTGTATACCGATCGGGTGACGTACCGGGCCCTGGGCGGCGCACTGCTGGAGCGGCTCCTGGTCGACGCCTACATGGCGCGCATTTTCGACGCCCGGCACCGCAACATGTTGCGCCTGCTGGGCTGAGGGCGCGGTGCGTTCCCTGGTGAGGGCAATGGGACAAATTGCAGGCCAGGCATAGGTGGCCGAGGCGTTTCATGGTTAACTTCGGCCTCTCGAATTTCTTCACTGCTGTTCAACGACAACCGTTCAAAAGGATTCCGCTCATGGCTCAAGTCACTCTTAAAGGCAACCCGGTTCAAGTCAACGGCCAACTGCCCCAAGCCGGCGCCAAGGCGCCAGCGTTCTCCCTGGTGGGCGCTGGCCTGGCCGACATCACCCTGAGCAGCTTTGCCGGCAAGCGCAAAGTGCTGAACATCTTCCCGAGCGTCGATACCCCGACCTGCGCCACCTCCGTGCGCAAGTTCAACGCCCAGGCCAGCGGCCTGAACAATACCGTGGTGCTGTGCATCTCGGCCGACCTGCCATTCGCCCAGGCCCGTTTCTGCGGCGCCGAAGGCCTGGACAACGTACAGAACCTGTCGACCCTGCGTGGCCGCGAGTTCATCGAGAACTACGGCGTGGCCATCGCCGACGGCCCGCTGGCCGGCCTGACCGCCCGCGCGGTGGTGGTGCTGGATGAAAACGACACCGTGCTGCACAGCGAGCTGGTCAAGGAGATCGCCGAAGAGCCGAACTACGACGCGGCGTTGGCCGTTCTGAAGTAACAGGTTTTACAATTCTTCACGGCCTGGCCCTGTCCAGGCCGTTTTTATTTGTGCTTCAGTGGCTTAGCAGACACTTGCGAACGTAAGCTCAAGGTAAATTGCCGGTAAAGGCGCTTTGCTAAACACCGGCCAGTGCTTATCTTTCAGCCTTCTGAAAAAGATCCTCTCGCGCCCAATGGTTGATCAATCCATGCAATCCTCCGTTTCCCGCAACTCCCGTCGCTGGCTGTTCGGCCTGCTTGTCCTGTTGGCCGTCGCCGGCCTGGCCTGGAAATTCTGGCCGGCCTCGAGCAGCCACAAGGACGCCGCCGAACAGAAGGCCGCGACCGGCCGTGCCGGGCGCAGCGGGATGATGCGTCCGGGGTTCGGCGGTGCGAGCGGGCCGATCCCGGTGCGAGTGGCGCCGGCCACCCGCGGCGACTTCCCGCTGTATTACAAGGCGCTGGGTACCGTCACCGCGCTGAACACCATCAATGTGCGCAGCCGGGTCGCCGGCGAACTGGTCAAGGTGAGCTTCGAGGAAGGGCAGATGGTCAAGGCCGGCGACCTGTTGGCGCAAATCGACCCGCGGCCCTACCAGAACGCCTTGCTCCAGGCCGAAGGCACGCTGCTGCAGAACCAGGCCCAGCTGAAGAACGCCCAGGTCGACTATGAGCGTTATCGCGGCCTGTACGCCCAGGACAGCATCGCCAAGCAGACCCTGGACACCGCCGCGGCTCTGGTCGGCCAGTACCAGGGCACGGTCAAGACCAACCAGGCGGCGGTCAACGACGCCAAGCTCAACCTCGAATTCACCCAGATCCGCGCGCCGATCACCGGCCGCGTGGGCCTGCGCCAGCTGGACGTCGGCAACCTGGTGGCGGCCAACGACACCACGGCGCTGGCGATCATCACCCAGACCCAGCCGATCAGCGTGGCCTTCACCCTGCCGGAGAACAACCTGGGCACGGTGCTGGAGCGTTATCGCAGCGGCGCCAAGTTGCCGGTGGAAGCCTGGGACCGCGGCGACCAGAAACTGCAGGCCAGTGGCATGCTGCAAAGCCTCGACAACCAGATCGACACCACCACCGGCACCCTGAAGTTCAAGGCGCGCTACGACAACCGCGACCAGGCGCTGTTCCCCAACCAGTTCGTCAATGTGCGCCTGCTGGCCGACACCCAGAAGAACGTGGTACTGGCACCGTCGGCGGCGATCCAGTTCGGCACCAACGGCACCTTCGTCTACGCCCTGGACGGCGACAACAAGGTCAAGATCCGTCAGTTGCAGGTCGGCGACAGCAATGGCGATTTCACCGTGATCCAGTCCGGCCTGGAAGCCGGCGACCGGGTGGTGCTGGAAGGCACCGACCGCCTGAAGGACGGCAGCGCGGTGGAAGTGGTCAACAGCGCCGAAGACGTGCCGGCCACGCCGACCCAGCATCTGCAGGGCCAGCCGGCCAGCTCGGCGAACACCCCGGCCACTGACGCCCCGGCGCACAAGGTCGGCGCATGAACCTCTCGCGGCTGTTCATCCTCCGCCCGGTAGCCACCACCCTGAGCATGCTGGCCATTGTCCTGGCCGGCCTGATCGCCTATCGCCTGCTGCCGGTCTCGGCGCTGCCCCAGGTCGACTACCCGACCATCCGGGTGATGACCCTGTACCCCGGCGCCAGCCCCGACGTGATGACCAGCGCGGTGACCGCGCCCCTGGAGCGCCAGTTCGGGCAGATGCCCGGCCTGACCCAGATGGCCTCGACCAGCTCCGGCGGCGCCTCGGTGCTGACCCTGCGCTTCAACCTCGACATCAATATGGATGTCGCCGAGCAACAGGTGCAGGCCGCGATCAACGCCGCCACCAACCTGCTGCCCACCGATTTGCCGGCGCCGCCGGTGTACAACAAGGTCAACCCGGCGGACACCCCGGTGCTGACCCTGGCCATCACCTCCAAGACCATGCTGCTGCCCAAGCTCAATGACCTGGTCGATACCCGCATGGCGCAGAAGATCGCGCAGATCAGCGGCGTCGGCATGGTCAGCATCGCCGGCGGCCAGCGCCAGGCGGTGCGGATCAAGGTCAACCCCGAGGCCCTGGCGGCGGCCGGCCTCAACCTGTCGGACGTGCGCAGCCTGATCAGCGCCTCCAACGTCAACCAGCCCAAGGGCAACTTCGACGGCCCGACCCGGGTGTCGATGCTCGACGCCAACGACCAGCTGACTTCGCCCAAGGATTACGCCGAACTGATCCTGGCCTACAAGAATGGTGCGCCGCTGCGCCTGAAAGACGTCGCGCAGATCGTCGACGGCGCCGAGAACGAACGCCTGGCGGCCTGGGCCAATGAAAACCAGGCGGTGCTGCTGAATATCCAGCGCCAGCCCGGGGCCAACGTGATCGAGGTGGTGGACCGGATCAAGGCGCTGCTGCCGAGCATCACCGACAACCTGCCGGCGGGCCTCGAGGTCACCGTGCTCACCGACCGCACCCAGACCATCCGCGCCTCGGTCACCGACGTGCAGCATGAACTGCTGATCGCCATCGCCCTGGTGGTGATGGTGACCTTCCTGTTCCTGCGCCGGGCCAGCGCCACGGTGATTCCGTCGATCGCCGTGCCGCTGTCGCTGATCGGCACCTTCGGCGTGATGTACCTGGCGGGGTTCTCGGTCAACAACCTGACCCTGATGGCCCTGACCATCGCCACCGGTTTCGTGGTCGACGACGCCATCGTCATGCTGGAGAACATTTCGCGCTTCATCGAGGAGGGCGACAGCCCGCTGCAGGCTGCGCTCAAGGGCGCCAGGCAGATCGGCTTCACCCTGGTGTCCCTGACCCTGTCGCTGATCGCCGTGCTGATCCCGCTGCTGTTCATGGCCGACGTGGTCGGCCGGCTGTTCCGCGAGTTCGCCATCACCCTGGCGGTGGCGATCCTGATCTCCCTGGTGGTGTCCCTGACCCTGACGCCGATGATGTGCGCGCGCCTGCTCAAGCCGGAGCCCAAGGAAGCGGAGCAGGGGCGTTTCTATCGCGCCAGCGGCGCCTGGATCGACTGGTTGATCGCCAGTTACGGGCGCAAGTTGCAGTGGGTGCTCAAGCACCAGCCGCTGACCCTGCTGGTGGCTGTCGGCACCCTGGCGCTGACCGTGTTCCTGTATATGGCAGTGCCCAAGGGCTTCTTCCCGGTACAGGACACCGGGGTGATCCAGGGCATTTCCGAAGCGCCGCAGTCGGTGTCCTTCGCCTCCATGGGCCAGCGCCAGCAGGAACTGGCGAAAATCATTCTCGCCGACCCGGCGGTGGAAAGCCTGTCGTCCTATATCGGCGTCGACGGCGACAACGCCACGCTCAACAGCGGCCGGCTGCTGATCAACCTCAAGCCGCACCGGGAGCGGGATATCAGCGCCGCCCAGGTCATCGCGCGGCTGCAGCCCCAGGTCGATCAACTGGTGGGCATCCGCCTGTTCATGCAGCCGGTGCAGGACCTGACCATCGAAGACCGGGTCAGCCGCACCCAGTACCAATTCAGCATGTCGTCGCCGGACGCCGACCTGCTGGCTCTGTGGAGCGGGCGCCTGGTGGACGCCCTGGCCCATCGGCCGGAGCTGACCGACGTCGCCAGCGACCTGCAGGACAAGGGCCTGCAGGTGTACCTGGTGATCGACCGCGATGCCGCATCGCGCGTCGGCGTCTCGGTGTCGAACATCACCGATGCCCTGTACGACGCCTTCGGCCAGCGGCAGATCTCCACCATCTACACCCAGGCCAGTCAGTACCGCGTGGTGCTGCAGGCCCAGGCCGGCGAGACCATCGGCCCGCAGGCGCTGGAGCAGATCCATGTGAAGACCACCGACGGCGGCCAGGTGCGGCTGTCGAGCCTGGCCCGGGTCGAGGAGCGCCAGGCGCAACTGGCCATTGCCCATATCGGCCAGTTCCCGGCGGTGATGATGTCGTTCAACCTGGCGCCCGGCGTGGCCCTGGGCGAGGCGGTGCAGGTCATCGAGCAGGTGCAGCAGCAGATCGGCATGCCCTTGGGCGTGCAGACCCAGTTCCAGGGCGCGGCCCAGGCGTTCCAGGCCTCGCTATCGAGCACCTTGCTGCTGATCCTGGCGGCGGTGGTGACCATGTACATCGTGCTCGGGGTGCTCTACGAGAGCTATATCCACCCGATCACCATCCTTTCCACGCTGCCCTCGGCGGCGGTGGGGGCCTTGCTGGCGCTGATCCTCAGCGGCAACGACCTGGGCATGATCGCGATCATCGGCATCATCCTGCTGATCGGCATCGTCAAGAAGAACGCGATCATGATGATCGACTTCGCCCTCGACGCCGAACGCAACCAGGGCATGGCCCCGGAGCAGGCGATCTACCAGGCGGCGCTGCTGCGCTTCCGGCCGATCCTGATGACCACCCTGGCCGCGCTGTTCGGCGCCGTGCCGCTGATGCTGGCCACCGGTTCCGGCGCCGAGCTGCGCCAGCCCCTGGGCCTGGTGATGGTCGGTGGCCTGGCGCTGAGCCAGATCCTGACCTTGTTCACCACCCCGGTGATCTACCTGTATTTCGACCGCCTGGGCCGGCGCTGGCGCCCGGCGCCTGAGCGCGCGGAGCCGGTAGAACAGCCATGAACCTGTCCGGACCCTTTATCCGCCGGCCGGTCGCCACCATGCTGCTGAGCCTGGCGATCATGCTCCTGGGCGGCGTCAGCTTCGGCCTGCTGCCGGTGGCGCCGCTGCCGCAGATGGATTTCCCGGTGATCGTGGTCCAGGCCAGCCTGCCGGGGGCCAGCCCCGAGGTCATGGCCTCGACCGTGGCCACGCCCCTGGAGCGCTCGTTCGGCGCCATCGCCGGGGTCAACACCATGAGCAGCCGCTCCAGCCAGGGCTCGACCCGGGTCATCCTGCAGTTCGACCTGAACCGCGACATCAACGGCGCGGCGCGGGAAGTGCAGGCGGCGATCAACGCCTCGCGCAACCTGCTGCCCAGCGGCATGCGCAGCATGCCCACCTACAAGAAGGTCAACCCGTCCCAGGCGCCGATCATGGTGCTGTCGCTGACCTCCGACGTACTGCAGAAGGGCCAGCTGTACGACCTGGCTTCGACCATCCTGTCCCAGAGCCTGTCCCAGGTGCCCGGGGTCGGCGAGGTGCAGATCGGCGGCAGCTCGCTGCCGGCGGTGCGCATCGAGCTGGAACCGCAGTTGCTCAACCAGTACGGCGTGGCCCTGGACGATGTGCGCAAGACCATCGCCGAAGCCAACGTGCGCCGGCCCAAGGGCTCGGTGGAGAACGCCGAGCAGCTGTGGCAGGTGCAGGCCAACGACCAACTGGAGAAAGCCCGTGACTACGAGCCGCTGATCATCCACTACAAGGACGGCGCGGCCCTGCGCCTGAAGGACGTGGCCAAGGTCAGCGACGGCGTCGAGGACCGCTACAACAGCGGCTTCTTCAACGACGACGCGGCGGTGCTGCTGGTGATCAACCGCCAGGCCGGGGCCAACATCATCGAGACGGTCAACGAGATCAAGGCACAGCTGCCGGCGTTGCAGGCGGTGCTGCCGGCCAGCGTCAAGCTCAACCTGGCCATGGACCGCTCGCCGGTGATCAAGGCCACCCTGCACGAGGCCGAGATGACCCTGCTGATCGCCGTGGCCCTGGTGATCCTGGTGGTCTACCTGTTCCTCGGCAACTGGCGCGCGTCGCTGATCCCGACCCTGGCGGTGCCGGTGTCGCTGGTGGGCACTTTCGCGGTGATGTACCTCTATGGGTTTTCCCTGAACAACCTGTCGCTGATGGCGCTGATCCTCGCCACCGGGCTGGTGGTGGACGACGCCATCGTGGTCCTGGAGAACATCTCCCGGCATATCGACGAAGGCGTGGCGCCGCTGAAGGCAGCCTACCTGGGGGCCAAGGAAGTCGGTTTCACCTTGCTCTCGATGAACGTCTCGCTGGTGGCGGTGTTCCTGTCGATCCTGTTCATGGGCGGCATCATCGAAAACCTGTTCCGCGAGTTTTCCATCACCCTGGCGGCGGCCATCGTGGTGTCGCTGCTGGTGTCCCTGACCCTGACCCCGATGCTCTGCGCCCGCTGGCTCAAGCCCCATGTGCCGGGCCGGGAGAATGCCCTGCAGCGCTGGAGCCAGCGCGCCCACGACTGGATGGTGGACAAATACGCCGGCAGCCTGGACTGGGTGCTGCGCCACAAGCGCCTGACCCTGTTCAGCCTGCTGCTGACCATCGGCGTCAATGTCGCGCTGTATGTGGTGGTGCCCAAGACCTTCATGCCGCAACAGGACACCGGCCAACTGATAGGCTTCGTGCGCGGCGATGACGGCCTGTCGTTCACCGTGATGCAGCCGAAGATGGAGATCTTCCGCCGCGAGGTGCTCAAGGACCCGGCGGTGGAGAGCGTGGCCGGCTTTATCGGCGGCAGCAACGGCACCAACAATGCCTTCATGCTGGTGCGGCTGAAACCGATCAAGGAGCGCAATATTTCCGCGCAGAAGGTCATCGAGCGCCTGCGCAAGGACATGCCCAAGGTGCCCGGCGCCCAGCTGATGCTGATGGCCGACCAGGACCTGCAGTTCGGCGGCGGCCGCGAGCAGACCACCTCGCAGTATTCCTACATCATCCAGAGCGGCGACCTGGGCGCGCTGCGCGAGTGGTATCCGAAAGTGGTCGCCGCGCTACGCACCTTGCCGGAGCTGACCGCCATCGACGCCCGCGAAGGGCGGGGCGCCCAGCAGGTGACCCTGGTGGTGGACCGCGACCAGGCCAAGCGCCTGGGGATCGACATGAACATGGTCACCGCGGTGCTCAACAACGCCTACAGCCAGCGGCAGATCTCCACCATCTACGACAGCCTCAACCAGTACCAGGTGGTGATGGAGGTCAACCCGAAGTACGCCCAGGACCCGATCACCCTCAACCAGGTGCAGGTGATCACCGCCGATGGCGCGCGGGTGCCGCTGTCGACCATCGCCCATTACGAGAACAGCCTGGAGGACGACCGGGTCAGCCACGAGGGCCAGTTCGCCTCGGAGAGCATTTCCTTCGACATGGCCGAAGGGGTGACCGTGGAGCAGGGCACGGCGGCCATCGAGCGCGCCCTGGCCAAGCTGGGCATGCCGGAAGAGGTGATCGTCAAGATGGCCGGCACCGCCGACGCCTTCGCCGCGACCCAGAAGAGCCAACCGTTCATGATTCTCGGTGCGCTGCTGGCGGTGTACCTGGTGCTGGGCGTGCTCTATGAAAGCTACATCCACCCGCTGACCATTCTCTCCACGCTGCCGTCGGCCGGGGTCGGCGCCTTGCTGTCGATCTACGTGCTGGGCGGCGAGTTCAGCCTGATCTCACTGCTGGGGCTGTTCCTGCTGATCGGCGTGGTGAAGAAAAACGCCATCCTGATGATCGACCTGGCGTTGCAGCTGGAACGCCACCAGGGCCTGGACCCGCTGGACTCGATCCGCAGCGCCTGCCTGCTGCGCCTGCGGCCGATCCTGATGACCACCCTGGCGGCGATCCTCGGCGCCTTGCCCTTGCTGCTGAGCAGCGCCGAAGGCGCGGAAATGCGCCGGCCCCTGGGCCTGACCATCATCGGCGGCCTGGTCTTCAGCCAGATCCTGACCCTTTACACCACTCCGGTGGTCTACCTCTATCTCGATCGCCTGCGCCATAGGTTCAACCGCTGGCGCGGGGTCCGTACCGATGCCGCTCTGGAAACGCCGCTATGACTGACCGTTCGCTCACCCTCCTTTCTCAGCGTCTGGCCCTGGCCCGCAGTTCGCGGCGGCTGAGCCTGGGCTTGAGCCTGATGCTGCTCAGCGCCTGCGCCATCGGCCCGGACTACCAGCGCCCGCAAGTCGCGGAACCGGCGCACTACAAGGAGGCGGCGGGCTGGCGCCAGGCCAACCCCAGCGATGCCCTGGCCCGTGGCGCCTGGTGGGAGCTGTACGGCGACCGCCAGCTCAATGCACTGATCGACAAGCTCAACAGCGCCAACCAGAGCGTGGCCCAGGCCGAGGCCCAGTACCGCCAGGCCCAGGCCCTGGCGCGCAGCGCCCGCGGCGCGCTGTTTCCGACGGTGGACCTGAGCGCCGGGAAAACCCGCGCCAGCCAGGGCACCGGCAGCAGCAGTTCGGCCCTGAGCAGTTCCTCCAGCGGGATTCGCGACACCTATAACACCCAGCTCGGGGTGAGCTGGGAGGCCGATATCTGGGGCAAGCTGCGCCGTGGCCTGGAAGCCAACGAGGCCAGCGCCGAAGCCAGCTTCGCCGACCTGGCGGCGATGCGCCTGAGCCAGCAGTCGGAGCTGGTGCAGAACTACCTGCAGCTGCGGGTGATGGACCAGCAGAAACGCCTGCTCGAAGCCACGGTGGCGGCCTACCAGCGTTCGCTGACCATGACCGAGAACCAGTACCGCGCCGGCGTCGCCGGCCGGGACGCCATCGCCCAGGCGCAGACCCAGCTGAAAAGCACCCAGGCCGACCTGATCGACCTGATCTGGCAGCGCGCCCAGCTGGAAAACGCCATCGCCGTGCTGATCGGCCTGCCGCCGGCCGAATTCAACCTGGCCGAGACCCAGGACATCCCGGCCTTGCCCCAGGTGCCGCTGGGCCTGCCGTCGCAGTTGCTGGAGCGGCGTCCGGACATCGCCTCGGCCGAGCGCGCGGTGATCTCCGCCAACGCCAATATCGGCGTGGCCAAGGCCGCCTATTACCCGGACCTGACCCTGAGCCTGGCAGGGGGTTACAGCAGCAGTACCTACGCCGATTGGATCAGCCTGCCGAACCGCTTCTGGTCGGTGGGGCCGAAACTGGCCATGACCCTGTTCGACGGCGGCCAGCGTTCGGCGGAAGTCGACCGCACCGAGGCGGTCTACGACCAGACCGTGGCCAAGTACCGCCAGACCGTGCTCGACGGCTTCCGCGAGGTGGAGAACTTCCTGGTGCAGCTCAAGGTCCTGGAAGACGAGGCCGCGGTGCGCCAGCAGGCCCTGGACGCGGCGCGCGAGTCCCAGCGCCTGACCGAGAACCAGTACAAGGCCGGGCTGGTGGCCTACCTGGGCGTGGTGGTGGTGCAAGCCACGGCCTTGAGCAACGAACGCAGCGTACTGACCCTGCTGCAAAGCCGCCTGGTCACCAGCGTGCAACTGATCGCCGCCCTGGGCGGCGGTTGGGACGGCCAACTCCAGGCCAGCACCCAGCCTTAGTGGGCGCACCGCCCGCTGCGCCTCGTTCCCTGTAGCCGCTGCCTCGCCGGGGCTCGACAGCGGCTACAGGGTGCATGGCTCCGATCTCATGTAGCCGCTGTCGAGCGCAGCGAGGCTGCGATCGAGGACGCAGTCCTCGCAAAACCTGCGTACTGGATCTATCTGAAACTCCGCGTTGCCCGGTTTACGACCGCTGCGCAGCAGCCGCAAACCCTGCCGCTTCGATCTTCCCGAAGGGCTGCGCAGGCCAGTGTCACGGATTTGTTTTATCGCCCAAGTACTTTCTGTACGGTTGATGGCTTTTTGCTTACCTTCTAGTGCGTTCCTATGCGCAATCAGTACAATTGCGCCTTTTACCGCCGGGTAGGGAAGCTTCCGGCCAATGGCCAAGAGACGTCCATGCTCACCGGTACCTACTCTTCCGCGCTGGTCCTGATTTCCCTGTTCGTGGCGATTCTCGCCTCCTATACCGCACTCGACATGACCGGGCGCATCGCCACCACCCGTGGCCGCGCGGCGGTCCTGTGGATGATGGGCGGGGCCCTGGCGATGGGCATCGGCGTGTGGTCGATGCACTTTATCGGCATGCTCGCTTTCAGCCTGCCCATCGACCTGGGCTACGACCCGGGCATCACCGCGCTGTCGCTGCTGATTTCCGTGCTGTCCTGCGGCTTCGCCCTGTGGCTGGTGAGCCAGCCGAGCCTGCCGGCCTGGCAGCTGGCGTTCGGCGCGCTGATCATGGGCGCGGGGATCAGCGCCATGCACTACACCGGCATGGCGGCGATGCGCATGCAGCCGGGCATCGACTACGACCCGAGCCTGTTCGGCGCCTCGCTGCTGATTGCCGTCGGCGCCTCGGCCGCGGCGCTGTGGATCGCCTTCCGCCTGCGCCACAACACCCCCCATGTGCGCCTGGCCCGCTGCGGGGCCGCGGTGGTGATGGGCATCGCCATTGTCGGCATGCACTACACCGGGATGGCCGCGGCACGCTTCGCCGACGGCAGTTTCTGCGGCGCGGCGGTGGATGGCCTGAGCGGCAAGGGCCTGGACAACCTGGTGCTGATCACCACCCTGGCGGTGCTGGTGATCGCGCTGCTGACCTCGGTGCTCGACGCGCGCCTGGAAGCCCGCACCGCGGTGCTGGCCGAGTCGCTGACCGTGGCCAACCGCGAACTGACTCAACTGGCGCTGCATGACACCCTGACCGGTCTGCCGAACCGCACGCTGCTGGCCGACCGGATCGACCAGGCGATGCAGTGGGTCACGGAGCAGGGCGGTTGTTTCGCACTGATGTTCATCGACCTGGACGGCTTCAAGCCGGTGAACGATGCCTTCGGCCATCACATGGGCGACCAGTTGCTGCGGGAAGTGGCCCTGCGCCTGCGCGAGGACCTGCGCAGCCAGGACACCCTGGCGCGGATCGGCGGCGACGAGTTCGTGCTGCTGGTGCAACTGGGCGAGCCGGACGATGCCCTGCGCCTGGCCGCGCGCCAGGTGGGGCTGATTGCCCAGGCGTTCCGGGTTGCCGAGCATGAGCTGCAGATCTCCGCCAGCGTCGGGATCGCGGTGTACCCGGGCAATGGCCTGACCCCCCAGGAACTGCTGATGAATGCCGATGCGGCGATGTATCACGCCAAGGGTACCGGCAAGAACGGCTACAGCTTCTTCGACGCCTCGATGAACAGCGACGCGCGCCGCCAGTTGCAACTGCTGCAGGACCTGCGCCACGCCCTCGAGCACGATGAGTTCCAGCTGTACTACCAGCCCAAGTTCGACGCCGCCAACGGCACGCCGGTGGGCGCCGAGGCCTTGCTGCGCTGGGAGCACCCGCAACTGGGGCTGCTGCTGCCAGACAAGTTCATCGACCTGGCGGAAAAGACCGGGCTGATCATCCCCATCGGCGAATGGGTGCTCAACGAGGCCTGCCGGCAGATGCGCGAGTGGTACAGCGCGGGGTATGAAGACTGGCGGATCGCGGTCAATATTTCCGCCTTGCAGTTCTGTCACTCCGGGCTGGTGGACAGCGTGGCCAGGGCGCTGAGCCGGCATCGGCTGCCGGCCAACAGCCTGACCCTGGAGATCACCGAGACCACCGCCATGAGCGACGCCGATGCGAGCATGACCGTGCTCAAGCAACTGGCGGACATGGGCGTGGACCTGTCCATCGACGACTTCGGCACCGGCTATTCGAGCCTGATGTACCTCAAGCGCCTGCCGGCCAATGAGCTGAAGATCGACCGCGGCTTCGTCCGCGACCTGGAGCACGACAGCGACGACGCGGCGATCGTCTCGGCCATCGTCGCCCTGGGGCAGGCCCTGGGCCTGCGCATTGTCGCCGAAGGCGTGGAAACTGACGTGCAGCAGAACTTCCTGACCCAACTGGGCTGCGATTCGCTGCAAGGTTACTTTCTCGGCCACCCCCAGCCGGCTGCCCGTTTCATACAGAGCCTCCATCAGGCTGAACGCCTGCCTGAATAAACGCGCCAATTGGCTTGGCGGATGCGTTGCGACCGGCGATCAGCCACGAGGCCAATGAGCGCGCCAGAGAGGTTTGCAACGCTGGCCACAGGGTGTTTAATGGCTCGCGTTCAACGATCAGCGAGGGAGTTGGCAGCATGGACAAAGTCATGCTCATCACCGGTGGCGGTCGCGGTATCGGCGCGGCTACCGCGCTGTTGGCGGCACAGCAGGGATACCGCATCTGCATCAATTACCAGGCCGACGAGCAGGCGGCCTTCCAGGTGCTGGAGCAGGTCCGGGCACAGGGCGCCGAGGCGATTGCCGTGCGCGCCGATGTCAGCATCGAGGACGAGGTGATCGGCCTGTACCAGCGGGTCGATGCCGAACTGGGGCGGGTCACCGCGCTGGTGAACAATGCCGGCACCGTCGGGCAGAAGTCGCGGCTCGACGAAATGTCCGAGTTCCGCATTCTGAAGATCATGAAGACCAACGTGCTCGGGCCGATCCTCTGCGCCAAGCACGCGGTGCTGCGCATGTCGCCACGGCATGGCGGGCAGGGCGGCAGTATCGTCAATGTGTCGTCGGTCGCCGCGCGCCTGGGTTCGCCCGGCGAGTACGTCGACTACGCGGCTTCCAAGGGCGCGCTGGACACCTTCACCATCGGCCTGTCCAAGGAAGTCGCCGGCGAAGGCATCCGTGTCAACGGCGTGCGCCCGGGCTACATCTACACCGATTTCCATGCCCTGAGCGGCGACGCCGACCGGGTCAGCAAGCTGGAGTCCGCCATCCCCATGGGCCGCGGCGGCCGCCCGGACGAGGTGGCGGAGGCGATCATCTGGCTGCTGTCGGACAAAGCCTCGTATTCCACCGGAACCTTCATCGACCTGGGCGGCGGGCGCTGACGCCGTAGCCGACGTAGCGCGGTGTCTGGGGCTAGAACGACCGCACGATCCTGCCCAGGGTTTCCATGGCCTTTTCCGCCGCTTCGTTCCACGGGCTGCCGTAGTTGAGGCGGATGCAGTTACGAAAGCGCTGGGTCGGCGAGAAGATCGGCCCCGGGGCGATGCTGATCCCTTGGGCCAGGGCCATCTGGAACAGCTTCAATGAATCCATCTGCGCCGGCAGTTCCAGCCACAGGAAGTAGCCGCCGGCCGGCTGGCTGACCCGGGTCTGGGCCGGGAAGTAGCGGGCGATGGCCGCCAGCATGGCGCTTTGCTGTTCTTCCAGGGCATAGCGCAACTTGCGCAGGTGTCGGTCGTAGCCACCGTGCTGCAGGTAGTCGGCGATGGCGGCCTGGGCCGGCATCGAGGCGCAGAGCGAGGTCATCAGCTTCAGCCGCTCGATTTTCTGCGCATAGCGCCCGGCGGCGACCCAGCCGATGCGGTAGCCCGGCGCCAGGCTCTTGGCGAACGAGCCGCAGTGCATCACCAGGCCCTCGGTGTCGAAGGCCTTCGCCGGTTTCGGCGCCTGCTGGCCGTAATACAGCTCGGCGTAGACGTCGTCCTCGATCAGCGGCACTTGATGAGTGCGCAGCAACTCCACCAGTTCCTGCTTCTTCGCCTCGGGCATGGTCGCGCCCATGGGGTTCTGGAAGCTGGTCATGCACCAGCAGGCCTTGATCGGGTGCCGTTCCAGGGTTTGGGCCAGCACCCCGAGGTCGATGCCGTCCCGCGGGTGCACGGGGATTTCCACCGCCTTGAGTTTCAGGCGTTCCAGCACCTGCAGGCTGGCGTAGAAGGCCGGCGCCTCGATGGCCACCAGGTCGCCGGGTTCGGTCACCGCCTGCAGGCACAGGTTCAATGCCTCCAGGGCGCCGTTGGTGATCAGCAGTTCTTCCATGGGCAGCATCAGCCCGCCGACCATGTAGCGCAGGGCGATCTGCCGGCGCAGTTGTGGGTTGCCCGGCGACATGTCGGTGACCACCACCCGCGGGTCCATCTCGCGGCTGGCGCTGGCCAGGGAGCGCGACAGGCGCTGCAGCGGGAACAGGGTCGGGCTGGGGAAGGCCGAGCCGAAGGGCACGGTGGCCGGGTCCTTGATCGATTCCAGCACCGAGAACACCAGTTCGCTGACATCGACTTCGGTGGACTCGTTGACCTGGCTGCTGATCACCGGCTCGGAGAACGGGCTCGGCGCATGGGTGTTGACGAAGTAGCCGGAGCGCGGCCGGGCGCGGATCAGGCCGCGCCGCTCCAGCAGGTAATAGGCCTGGAACACCGTGGACGGGCTGACCCCGTAAGTCTGGCTGGCATACCGCACCGAGGGCACGCGTTGGCCAGGGCCGAGCACCCCGGAGCGGATCAGTTCTGCGATGTCGTCGGCGAATTTTTCGTAGCGTTTCATGGGCGCGCTCGGGTTGGGTTCTGCGGTGTCGGGGCGATTTTTCGCGGGCAAGCCCCGCTCCTACAAGGACAGCCATACAGCTGTAGGAGCGAGGCTTGCCCGCGATAGCCGCAAAGCGGCGCCCAGTCTAAGGGATCAACGGTTCAAAGGGGCGACGAACCGGCTCTTGGCCACGCTGTAGACGGCCGGCTCATCGCTGTCGACCACCTTGAAGCTCAACTCCTGGGAGCTGCTTTGCGGCTTGTCGGCGATCAGCGCCACCGACACCGGCAGGTCGACGATCTCGCCCGCGGCCAGGCTGATTTCGTTCTTGCCTTGCAGCTGGAAGCCGTCGCCGTCCACCAGTTGCAGGCGGTAGTCCTGGCGCTGCTGGGTCTTGTTGATGATCTTCAGGCTGTAGATGTTCTCGATCTGCCCGAGGCTGTTCTCGCGGAACAGGCCACGGTCCTTGCTGACGTCCAGCGACACCATCGGCCGCTCCGTCAGCGCCAGGGTCAGGGCGCCGATCATCACCAGCAGCACGGCGCTGTAGCCCACCAGGCGCGGCCGCAGCAGGTGGGTCTTGCCGCCCTGCAGCTGGTGCTCCGAGGTGTAGCTGATCAGGCCGCGGGCATAGCCCATCTTGTCCATGATCGAGTCGCAGGCGTCGATGCAGGCGGCGCAGCCGATGCACTCCATCTGCAGGCCGTCGCGGATGTCGATGCCGGTCGGGCAGACCTGCACGCACAGCTGGCAGTCGATGCAGTCGCCGAGGCCGACCTCGGCCGGTTTCACGTCGCGCTTGCGCGGGCCACGGCTTTCGCCGCGGGCCGGGTCGTAGGAGATGGTCAGGGTGTCCTTGTCGAACATCACGCTCTGGAACCGCGCATAAGGGCACATGTGCATGCACACCGCTTCGCGCAGCCAGCCGGCGTTGAGGTAGGTGGCGCCGGTGAAGAACAGCACCCAGAACAGGCTGACGCCGCCGATCTGCAGGGTCAGCAGCTCCTGGGCCAGCGGTCGGATCGGGGTGAAGTAGCCGACGAAGGTCAGCCCGGTCAGCAGGCTGATGGCCAGCCACAGGGTGTGCTTGGCCGAACGGCGGATCAGCTTGTTCAGGCCCCAGGGCGCCGCCGCCAGCTTGATGCGCTGGTTGCGTTCACCCTCGGTGATCTTTTCGCACCACATGAACAGCCAGGTCCAGGAGCTCTGCGGGCAGGTGTAGCCACACCAGACGCGGCCGGCGAACACGGTGATGGCGAACAGGCCGAAGGCGCAGATGATCAGCAGGGCCGAGAGCAGGATGAAATCCTGGGGCCAGAAGGTTGCGCCGAAGATATGGAACTTGCTTTCCGACAGGTCCCAGAGCACCGCCTGGCGGCCGCCCCAGTTCAACCACACGGTGCCGAAGAACAACAGGAACAGAAAGCCCGCGCCGCTCATGCGCAAGGTGCGGAACAAACCGGTGAAGCTGCGGGTGTGGATCTGCTTGTCGGTGGTTTTGGCCTTCGTCTTTGGGCGCGCAGGCTCGAATGTTTCTACTAATCGGACGGGGATTCTTTCGCTCATGGTCGTTCGCTCATCAGCCTCCATCAGGCAGGTGAACTATGACCAGCGATCTGTTTGCATAACAGACTCAGGTATCGCAATAAAAAGCAGATCAGATGGCCCCTGGGCCTTGCCCTGCGACAACTTGCCATACCCGGCCTAACCCCCGGCATCCGCTGGCGCCGGCGTCTGGCACAGGCCTGTGCCGGGCGCCCTGATGCAGATCAGTCAAATCAGCGAATCACCAGTGATGGCTTTTGGATGGCTCAGGCCATCAGTGGTGTCTGCTACGGTCAATGCGTCGGCTTCTGCTTCGGTAAGGTCGAGGCATTGACCCCAGCCGCCGTCGGGGCAAGCCAGGAAGTACGGGCAGAAACGTGCGCCCGGCGGTCGGGATTGTCATGGTTGTGGCGTATGGGTCAGCCAGGCTGTGACCGGTGCCGGATCGCTCGGTGGATCGACCTTGGGCGGCGGGGTGCTGTCCGGCGGTTCCTGTTCGGGCACCGGTTGCGGCTCGATCGGTGGCAGGACCGGTGGTAACGGCGGACGGTCGATATTCGGCTCGGGGGTTTCCGGCGGAATCGGGATACTCATCGTTATGGCCTCCTTTTATAACCCTGGGTTGTCCAGCCCTCCCTGGAGTGGACCGCCGGGGCGGCGATTTGATTCCCGGCACAGCGAGTTCCCCGTACCCGTCCAGGGCACTGCTGTAGCCGCTGCCGAGCGCCAGCGAGGCTGCGACCGACCCGGAACGGGACGCGCTCCTGAGGGCCTCGAAGGCCCTGCGGGCCTTGGCGCAGCCTCGCTGGTGCTCGACAGCGGCTACAGGTGCGATGGCGTGGGTCTTACCAGCGCATCCGCACCCCCAGGCTGCCGATCAGTCCGTTGAGGTCGTTGTCGTCCACGTCGCTGCTGTAGTCGGCACTCACGTACAGGCTGACGGTCGGGGTGAGCCTGGCCACCAGGCCCAGGCCGACGTCCACGGTGGAGGACTTACGGCTGCTGCTGATCTTGTCGACCTTGTCCAGGGTCACCACGTCGCCGCTGTACACCGTGTGCCACAGGCTGGTGCGCACATAGGGTTCCAACGAGCGCCCGGCGACTTCGTAATGGCCTTGCAGGCGGGCGCCGACGCGGCCGCTCCAGGCACTCAGGTTGCCGGCGGAACTGTTGCCGCTGCCGCCGGCATTCGGGTTGTCCAGGCTGACGCGCTGGTTGATCAATTGCGCCTGGGGTTCGACCACCCAGTTGTCGCTGATGCCGATGGGAATCCCGCCTTGCACCGACAGGGTCACCGCGCTGCCCTCGGCGGCCTGGCGCTGGCCCTCTTCGGTCCGGGTGAAACCGCTGACCCGGGCGCCGCTGGCCGACAGGTCGACATGCCAGCCCTGGGCATTGCTCAGGCTCCAGAAGGCGCCAAGGCTTTGCCCCTGGACACTGAAACTGTCATTGCGCGGGTCGCTGAAACCGCCGGGAATGCCCTGGCTGTTGGCCTGGAACTGGCTCTGGCCGCCCAACAGGCCGATGCGCTGGGTATGCCCGCTGCTGCTCTGCAGGGTGTAGAGCACCGAGCCGCCGGGGGTGCCGTTGATGCTGCTGGCAAAACGCGAGCCGAGGTACCCGACTTCGCTCGGGTGTGCCATGGCCCGATACAGCGGATCACGGGTCTGCGGTGGTCCCTGCATCCTGCCCAGGCTGTCGTCGGCGGGGATATTGGACGTCTCGGGGAGCGGGGCGCTCGGCAAGTCGTTCAGCAGCAGGTCCTGGCGATAGCCAAGCCGCGCCTCGTCCTCGGCAGGGGACGCCTTGACCTCCATGGAAGAACACAACAGCACCGAAGCCGAAACGGTGCACAGAATGATTTTGATCTCTTGTGGGGTGAGTGAAGTTTTCATGGAGGTCTACCTTGCATTCGTATGCAATGTCTCGCCGTGGCGTCTCTCCTACCCCGAATGAGGGGCGACCGAGTTCGTCGGGGCAAAGCTCGCCGATCCGCTCTAGAACGGGCCTTTGAGGCTTGCCCCTGGTTGTTTTGCCGGGGGTAGTAAGCTGTAGCTAAGGAGACGAAAGGGTGCGCGTCAAGAAAATGACCGACCAATGGGGTGGGTATTTTAGGGGCTGTAACTGACTGAAAAACGCTGGTTTGTCTAAGTTCTTGTTTGCACGAAAAAACGCCGGAACGGCGGGAAAAAAACGATTTTTCGTAGCCCGCTACCGACCCGCCCATGCCTGGTCGAGCCGGTAAGTTCTCCGTCGGTGAACCTGATATCAGCCGTTGGCCACCGCGCTGGCCGCTTCGTCGATCAGGCCGGCGACCTCGCCGGCGCGGGAGGCGAGGGAGGCATGGCTGGCATCCAGGGTGATGATCTTTTTCGCCCCCAGGCGTGTGGCCATGTGCTGCTGATTTTGCGGGGCGATCATGTGGTCGGCGCTGGAGATCTGATACCAGGACGGCCGGTGTTTCCAGGCCGGCTCGCCGATGATGTCGCCGAAGGTGCTGGCCAGCGGCGCTTTCTGGGTCAGGCCCATGATCAGCCCGTCGCGCTCCGGCAGATCCTGGCAGAAACTCTCATGGAACAGCTCCGGCTTGACCCACAGGTAACCGTCGCTGTCGGGCTGCAGGTTCACTGCGGCCAGGGGAGGGTGTTGCTGGGTGATGCTGCCCGGGCTTTCCCCCGAATCGGGGGCGAAGGCGGCGATGTACACCAGGCCCACGACATTCGGCGCCAGGCCGGCTTCGGTGATCACCGCGCCGCCATAGGAATGGCCCACCAGCAGTACCGGGCCATCCTGCTGGGCCACCAGCTTGCGGGTACGTTCGACGTCGTCGGCCAGGGAGGTCAGCGGCAGTTCCACCGCGCGAATCCGCGTATGCCCCCGTTGCAGCAGTTCGCCAATGACCTTGTTCCAGTGGGCGGCACCGCCCCAGAAACCATGGACCAGCACAATCACGGGTTTGTCGCTCATGGCATGACTCCTATACAAGAACAGCAGATAGGGACAACAGTTGGAACCAGTAGGTGGAAACATTGCACCGCGCTCCGACGCCGCAGGACAACGCCAGGCGAGTGATCGAGTATCGGTGACAATCGCCGGGCGTGCACGACCGGCGGACGCCGGGTGTCGGAGCGATGTTCAGAAGCGTACTTCCGCCGCCAGCGGCAGGTGATCCGAGAGGTGGGGCCAGGGCTTGTGGCCGAGGATCTTCGGGGCGTGGCTGCTGGCGTTGCGCAGGTAGATCCGGTCCAGGCGCAGCAGCGGCCAGCGCGCCGGGTAGGTTTTCGCCGGGCTGCCGTGGTGGCGTTCGAAGGCTTCGTGCAGGTCGTTGCGACGGGCGAGGGTGGTATTGCCGTGCAACTGCCAGTCGTTGAAGTCGCCGGCGATGATCACCGGCGCGGCGGGGGGCAGGGATTCGAGCAACTGGCCGAGCAGCGCCAACTGCAATTGGCGATGGCTTTCCAGCAGGCTCAGGTGCACGCAGATGGCGTGCACCTCGGCATGCCCCGGCACATCCAGCACGCAATGCAGCAGGCCGCGACGCTCGGGGCCGGTGATCGCGACATCCAGGTTGCGGTACTGGCGGATCGGGTACTTCGACAGCAGGGCGTTGCCATGATGGCCGTCGGGATAGACCGCGTTGCGCCCGTAGGCGAATTCGCTCCACAGGCTGTCGGCGAGGGACTCGTATTGCGACTGCTGGGGCCAGTGAGGGTGGCGCTTGGCGTGGCGGTCGTGCTCCCCCAGCACTTCCTGGAGAAACACCAGGTCGGCCTGGGAGCTGCGCACCGCGTCGCGCAGCTCCGGGAGAATGAAGCGGCGGTTCAGGGCCGTGAAGCCCTTATGGGTGTTGACGGTCAGGATTCGCAGACGATGGATCGCCGGGGTCTCGTCTGCCGGCATGACAGGGCGCCTGGTCGAATCGGTGTTCACACTCGCTCCTCGTCATCGGGACTGTTACTCATGCGACTGACACGTTGTCGCTCGGTTCAGGGGTTCCCCAGGCTGCGGGCTGCGGCCTGGCACTAGATGAAAATGATCTCGTAGGGCTGGCGCAGCCGCTCCAGCAGCAACGGCGTCAGCGTCGGCGCCAAGCCGATGCTCGGATCGCCCTGCAACTGGCTGGCGTAGGCATACGCCGCGTGGCGCTTGCGGGCCACGGTCCAGGTGTCGAGGCGCAGTTTGCGGGCGCGGTGCCAGGGCACCTGGTGTTCATCGCGCAGCGGCCAGTGCCAGGCCCATACCGGTGTTTCGAGGAACACCGCACCGACCTGGGCCGTGGCTTTGGCGCAGGCCCGGCCGACGGCGCCGTGATCGTCGTTGCCATCCTCGCGCCAGGTGCTGAACACCACGTCGTCGGGGCGCAGGTAGCGGCCGATGAACTGGCACAACTGATGTTCGCGCTCCTGCAGCGCGTTATCGGCGAAACCGCCGCGGATCCACTTCAGGCTGTGCAGGGGCAACCCCAGGCGGCGCAGGGCCTCGACGCTTTCCTGGGGGCGGAACACGCTCAGGCGCCGCTCCGGCCACAGGTCGGAGCCGGGGTGGCTGGCGCTGCCGTCGGTAACGGAAATCAGTTGCAGCGGATGGCCGTGATGGGCCAGCACCTGCAGCAGGCCGCCGCAGATCAGCACTTCATCGCCGGGGTGCGGAGCGATGACCACCGCCCGGGCGCCGGCCGGCACCAGATTGGCAATATTGACAGGCATTACATCGAGTAGCTGGCGCGAACCGTTCCAGATCTGCTCCGGCCAGGTGTCGCTCAGGGGTATGGATTTCATCGGTGTCACATCCTTGTTCCGGGGCAGTCGGTGCACGGTGATGCACCGGGCCGGCTTGGGTTCGCACCCGGTATCTATCCTGGTGCCGGCGCTCCATACCTTGGATTGCCGTCTTGCGCGAGCGTTCAATCATACACAGCCGTGGCCCGGCGTCGCAGGGGCCGACGGTTTTTTTCCAGAGGCTGAAGATAGCCGGGGAACGGGCATTTAGCACGCCTGTTCAGGCAGATAGTGGCCATGACCGCGAGCGGCCTGGCTGTTACGCCAGATTAATGGCGGGCCGTCTCTAGCGCGGGGCTCGGTTCTCAATCGCACGCAGCCGTATCGGGGGCAGAGTGTGACAGTCAACGGAGGGGAAGGACATGACCATCCCGGTTTCTTTAAGTGGGTGAGTGTGCGGGCGCTGCGCGATGAGGGGTAGGGCAGTGCTGGCGCAATGCCCTGATGCGGCTTTAGCTCAGCACGCGGATCGGCTGGCCGGCGGCCCAGGCCTGGATGTCTTCGACCATCTGTCCGAAGAACAGCCGATAGTTCTGCCGGCTGACATAACCGACGTGGGGCGTGGCCAGCACGTTGGGCAGGCGCCGGAACGGATGATCCAGGGGCAGTGGCTCCTGGTCGAACACATCCAGTGCGGCCCCGGCCAGGCGTCCGCGCTCGAGGGCGGCGATCAGCGCCGCTTCGTCGACGATCGGCCCGCGGGCGGTATTGACCAGCAGCGCCGAGGGTTTCATCCAGGCCAGTGCCTGGGCGTCCACCAGGCCGCGACTGCGCTCGCTGAGCACCAGGTGCACCGAGAGCACGTCGGCCTGTTCGAACAACTGTTGCTTGTCGACGTAGGTCACGCCGGCTGCCGCGGCCCGCTCGGCGCTGAGGTTCTCGCTCCAGGCGATCACCCGCATGCCGAACACCTGGCCGAACTGCGCCACCCGCTGGCCGATACTGCCCAGGCCGAGAATGCCCAGGGTCTTGCCGTGCAGGTCGCCGCCCAGGCCCTGTTGCCAGAGGCCGGCGCGCAGGGCGTTGGCCTCGCTGAGCAGGTGGCGGGTCTGGGCCATGATCAGCGCCCAGGTCAGTTCCGGCGCCGCGTGCTTGTAGCTGTCGGTGCCGCACACCTGGATGCCCAGGCTGGCTGCAGCAGCCAGATCGATGGCAGCGTTGCGCATGCCGCCGGTCAGCAGCAGCTTGAGCCGTGGCAGGCTGCGTAGCAGGGCCGCGTCGAAACGGCTGCGCTCGCGCATCACGCAGATCACCTCGAACGGCGCCAGGCGCTCGCTCAGGGCGGCGGTGTCGCCGAGGTGGTCATGGATGAAACTGACCTGGCCGATGCCGGCCAGCACCGACCAGTCCACCACGTTTCGGGCCACGTCCTGCCAGTCGTCGATTACTGCGATCTGCATGCTCATGAAAGCTCCGGGGGAGAAAACAACAATGGGGTTCCAGCCAGCCCAGCAGGGTCTGCAGCCAGCGCAACGACCGGTCCTGGAACGATACGCTCAGGGCGACTAACCAGAGGCAGTGCCCGGCACGAAATGTTCCCGGCGGCAAGCCAGGTGCCTGCCACCGCTCAACCCGCCCAGCCGAGCGTCATCCATGCCAGCACGCCATACCGCGTGCCCTTGGCCAGGGTGACGAGCAGCAGGAAGCGTTTCAGCGGTTCGCCCATGACCCCGGCCACCAGGGTCAGCGGGTCGCCGACGATGGGCAGCCAGCTCAGCAGCAGCGACCAGCGGCCGTAGCGCTGGTAGTGGTCGCGGGCGCGTTGCAGGTGGCGTGGGCCGACCGGGAACCAGCGGCGGTCCTTGTAATGCTCCAGGCGTTGGCCCAGCCACCAGTTGACCAGGGAGCCGAGCACATTGCCGAGGGTGGCGACGGCCAGCAGCAACCACAGGTCGTATTGGCCGTTGAGCAGCAGGCCCACCAGCACGGCTTCGGATTGCAGCGGGAGCAGGGTGGCGGCGCCGAAGGCCGCCAGGAACAGGCCGAGGCAGGCGGTGAGGATCAATGGGCCGGATAGTCCGCGACCACGACGTCCTTGCCTTCTTTGGTCAGGCCGATGACCTGAAAGGCATCGGCGGGCATGCCGTCCATTTCCATGCCGGGCGAGCCCATGGGCATGCCGGGGGCGGCGACGCCGAGCAGGTCGTCGCGCTTGCTCAGGGCCAGGACCTGTTCCGCCGGCACATGGCCTTCGACGAATTTGCCGTTGAGCACCGCGGTGTGGCAGGACGCCAGGCGCGGGACCACGCCCAGGCGCTGCTTGACTTCGCTCATGTTGCTTTCGACGTGGTCGTTGACCTTGAAGCCGTTGGATTGCAGGTGTTCGATCCACTTCTTGCAGCAACCGCAGTTGGCGTCGCGGTGCACATCGATCGGGATCAGGTCGGCGGCCTGGGCCAGGGAGCCGACGAGCAGGGCGGACAGGGCCGCCAGGCGCAGAATCTTGTTCATGGTGAGTCTCTTGATCATCAGGGGCGCCAGGGATAGCACGGACTGGGTGGCGTATTTTGCTACTTTTCTCGAGCGCGGCGCAGCGCATGTGTTTCAACGTTATACCAAGCCTCCTGGCTGGCCTTGGGTGCGCAACCCCGTCCTGTAGGAGCGAGGCTTGCCCGCGATCCAGGCGACGCGGTGGATCAGCCATACCGCGTTATCGTTCATCGCGAGCAAGCTTCGCTCCTGCAGAAGCCTGCGCGTTCTTAGGGCTGGGCCGGGCTCAGGATGCCGAGCGCGGCCACCAGGCCGAGGATCAGCAGGGCCGCCAGCAGTTCCAGGATCATGCTGCGACGCAAGGCGGCCACGGCGACCCCGGGCGAGTCCTGCTGTGCCTGCTCCAGTTGCGGGACCAGGTGGAAGCGGTTCAATGCGGCGAACACCAGCATGAGAGCGAACACCGCCACCTTCAGGCCCAGCAGCAGGCCATAGGTGCTGCCGCTCAAGGGCGTCAGGTCCGGGCCGACGATCAGCAGGTAATTGAGCACCCCGCTCAGGCCCAGGGCGACCACGACCAGCGCCCCCAGGCTGGCAAAACCCTTGAGCGCCGCGAGCAGGTCGCGGGTCTGCCGTTCGCCGCTGAGGGCGCTGTTGCGCAACAGCAGGGCAAAGGCCGCCAGGGCTCCCAACCAGACCCCGGACCCCAGCAGGTGCAGGATGTCGTTGCCCAGGTGCAAATAGCGCCGGGCACCGTCGTCCATCGCGCCGTGTCCGGTCCAGGCCAGGCTCGCCAGGGCCGTCGTCGCCCCCAGGATCAGGCCGTACAGGCTGAACCTGTCGCGCCCCACCAGCGCCAGGCCGGCCAGCAGCAAGCTCGCCAGGCGCAGCAACCAGCTCTGGCCAACAGCGGTCTCCAGCACCAGCATCGGCAACAGGGTCGGGTCCAGTTCCGCCAGGCTCGCGGCGCCGCTCATCGACAACGCCAGTTGCAGCAGCGCGCCGCCGGACAGCAGCACGCCGAGCACCACGGTCATCGCCAAGGGCCGGCGAAAGCGCCAGCGGTCCTGTGCGCTGCCCAGCCCGTAAAGACTGAACAGCGCCAGGCCGAACAACAGCGTCAGGTCCAGGTAGAGGGCAAAGCGCAAGGCGATCGTGAGGAGGTCGCCCATGGTTCAGTTGACTTCGAAGGTCAGGCTGCCGGTGATCGGATGGGTATCGGCGGACACCGCCCGCCACTCGACCTTATAGCTGCCTGTCGAGAGCGGGGCGGCGGGGGTGATGATCATGCTTTTCGGGTCGGTACCGCCGGCCACGCTGGCCTTGACCGGCATCGGCGCGTGGGTCATCCCGGGCATGCCGGTCATCAGCAGCCGGGCTCCGGAAAATTGCGTGGTGAGGCTTTCCGAGAATTGCAGCTCGATCTTCGCCGGGGCCGCGCCCTTGGCGCCTTCGGCCGGGGTCGAGGCCAGCAGCTTCGGGTGGGCCTGGGCGAGGCCGGCAAGGGACAGTCCGGCACCGAAGGTGACGGCGAGGACGAGATGCTTGAGGTAGGACATGCAAGGCTCCAGGCGGCATTGGCCGCGCAGTGTTTTTAGTTATCAATTGAACGGGGTCAGAACCACAGGCGCACACCGAGCACCAGCCGGGCTTCGCTGTTGTCTTCGCCTTCTTCGCGGGCGTAGTCGGCGGTTTTGCCGTAGCTGCGGTTCCAGGTCACGCCGACGTAGGGTGCGAACTGGCGGTGCAACTCGTAACGCAGGCGCAGGCCGGCCTCCAGGTCGGAGAGGCCCGAGCCGATGCCCCGTTGCGGATCGTTCTTGCCATACAGGTTGACCTCCGCGGTGGGCTGCAGGATCAGGCGATTGGTCAGCAGGATGTCGTACTCGGCCTTGAGTCCCAGGGCGCTCTGGCCGCCTTCGCCGAGGTAGGCGGTGGCCTCGCTCTCGAAGTTGTACAGGGCCATGCCTTGCAGCCCGAGGGCGGCCCAGGTCTGCGGCGCGCCGGGCTTGAAGTCCTGGCGCACGCCGCTGACCACGTCCCACCAGGGGCCGATGGCATGCCCCCAGAGGGCCTCGACCTGGGCGCTTTCGGTATGGCCGTTGGTGCGTTCGCCCTCGCTGCGCAGCCACAGCCGGTCGATGTCGCCGCCGATCCAGCCGTTCAGGTCCCAGGCCAGGGCGCTGCCGTCATCGGCGTCCTGGTACTCCAGGCGGTCGACCAGCCAGAACGAGTTGATGGCCTTGTCGTGCACGCCGTGGCCGGCTACCGGCGGGAAGGCGGCCCGGCGGTCGGCGTCGGTGAGCACCGGGATCGGCGTGCGGCTCTGGGTCGGCGCCGCCGAGTCCATCATTTGCAGCGGTGCGCTGTCCATGCTGGTCATCTGGCCGTGGTCCATGCCCGACATGGCACTGGCTGGCTGGGCAGCCGGCGGCACGGACGCCTGTTGCATCGTCGAGTGGTCCATGGTCTCGGCGGCCTGCAGCGTGCCAGCGCCGAGGCCGAGCAGGGCGGTGAACAGGGTCAAGGCGTTCTTCGGCATCATGCGGCGCTCCCGGCTTCGTCCACTTGTACTTCGCGAAACATGCCCATCTCCATGTGATACAGCAGGTGGCAGTGATAGGCCCAGCGCCCCAGGGCGTCGGCGGTCACCCGGTAGCTGCGCTTGCTGCCCGGCGGCATGTCGATGGTGTGCTTGCGCACCATGAAGCGTCCCTGTTCGTCCTCCAGGTCGCTCCACATGCCATGCAGGTGGATGGGGTGGGTCATCATGGTGTCGTTGACCAGGGTGATGCGCACCCGCTCGCCGTAGGTCAGGCGCAGGGGCTGGGCGTCGCTGAACTTGATGCCGTCGAACGACCAGGCGAATTTCTCCATGTGCCCGGTCAGGTGCAGCTCGAGGGTGCGGCTCGGTTCGCGGCCGTCGGGGTCTTCGAAGGTGCTGCGCAGGTCGGCGTAGGTCAGCACCCGGCGGCCGTTGTTGCGCAGGCCGATGCCTGGATCGTCGAGCTTCGGCGTCGGGCTCATGGTCTGCATGTCCACCAGCGGGTTGCCGTCTTCCGAGGCCGGGTGGCTCTGCATGGCGCCGCCCATCGCGCCGTGGTCCATGCCCGACATGCCGGCCATGCCGCTGTGATCCATGCCCCGCATCTGACTGTGATCCATCCCCGCCATATTGCCGTGATCCATGCCCTGCATCTGGCCATGATCCATGCCGGGCATGGCGCCCATGCTGCCGTGGTCCATGCCCATGTCGGCCATGCTGATCAGCGGCCGCGGGTCCAGCGGTGGGACGCTGGCGCTCAGCCCCGGGCGCTGGCTCAGGGTGCCGCGGGCATAGCCGGTGCGGTCCATGGATTGGGCGAACAGGGTGTAGGCCTCCTGCGAGCCGGGCTCGACCAGCACGTCGTAGGTTTCCGCCACGGCGATGCGCAGCTCGTCGACGCTGACCGGCTGCACGTACTGGCCGTCGGCGGCGACCACGGTCATTTTCAGGCCGGGGATGCGCAGGTCGAAGTAGCTCATGGCCGAGCCGTTGATCAGGCGCAGGCGCAGTTTCTCGCCGGGCTTGAACAGCCCGGTCCAGTTGCCGCCCGGGCTCTGGCCATTGATCAGGTAGGTGTAGGTATGGCCGCTGACGTCCGCCAGGTCCGTGGGGCTCATGTTCATCTGCGCCCACATCTTGCGGTCGGCGAGGGTGGCCGCCCAGCCGTCGCGGCTGACGTCCTCGATGAAGTCGCCCACGGTGCGCTTGTGGAAGTTGTAGTAGCCGGACTGCTTTTTCAGGATGTGCATCAGACGTTCCGGCGCCTCGTCGCTCCAGTCGCTGAGCATCACCACGTAGTCGCGGTCGTACTGGAAGGGCTCCGGCTCGCGGGCCTCGATCACCAGCGGCCCGTAGACCCCGGCCTGTTCCTGCAGGCCCGAGTGGCTGTGGTACCAGTAGGTGCCGTTCTGCTGGACCTTGAAGCGGTATTCGTAGAGACCGCCGGGGGCGATGCCGTGGAAGCTCAGGCCCGGCACGCCGTCCATGTTGGCCGGCAGGATCAGGCCGTGCCAGTGGATCGAGGTGTCCTGTTCCAGGCGGTTGCGCACCCGGATGGTCACGGTGTCGCCCTCGCGCCAGCGCAGCAGCGGGCCGGGCAGGCCGCCATTGATGGTCATCGCGGTGCGTGGCGCGCCGCTGTAGTTGACCTGGGTCTCACCGATGAACAGGTCGAACTGCTGGCCGCTGAGCGCCGGCAGCTGGCCGTCGTTGTTGCGGGCCCAGAGCGGCTGTTGCCACAGTCCGGTGCCGGCGAGTACGCCGCCGGCGGCCAGGCCTTTGATAAAACTGCGTCGCGTGGGTTTTACGTGCATGCCCCAAGGCTCCCTCGATCCTGGTGTGTCAGGTAGGAGGTGACCTTAAGCGGCCCGGCCTGTCAGGAAACTGAGGACGACATTACAGATTTGTCAGCCGGGTGCCGGTTCAGCGCACAGCGGTTTCCAGGTGGCGCTTGAGATTGCTCAGGGCCAGCACGGAGATCTGTTCGATGCGTGCCCGCAAGCTGCTCAGGTTGAGGTCGGTGGAGTAACGCAGCGTGCGTTTGAACAGGGTGCCGTCCCCGTACTTGTGCAACTGATAGTGCAGCGAGCCGTCCACCGGCACGGAACTGAAACCGACCTTGAACTCCCTGGGAAACACCGCGGACAGCACCCGGCAGTTTATCTGGATCTGCACGCCGAGCAGGTCGATGGTTTCGCTGAAGCGATGCCCCGTCGGCAATGAGCCGGCCAGGCCGGTGTCGGAGCGCAGGGAGGAGGGGTGCCATTCACTCCAGCGATCCGGTTGGGTGACGTAGTAATAGACGGTATCGACCGACGCATCGATGTAGAGCTCGTGGCTGATGAGCTCCTCCAGCAGGTGCAGTTGATGTTGTTCCATGGCACACCTCCTTGTGGCGGGACCCTCAAATATAGTTGCCTGCGAGCGGCCATGGGGCTGGGTCACCGACCGTCCGGCGCGGATCGCAACCGCCCACGAGAGGCCGGGGATGGCCGTGGCACTTTTCCCGGGTGGGGCGCAGGTGGGGAAAGTCGGGCAAACCCCCGGCAAGTGAAGCGAAAGTCACTGGAAATACCTCCGAAGACAACTAACTATTTGCTGCGTTTTGCCGTGCTAGTGGCTGTGGATCGGATTGTTAAATAATTGTTGCAGCCAGCAAAAACGCGGCTTCCAGGCATTTGTATCGAGAATGTACGAAAATTGTAAATTCTCGAAATATTTATTGGAGCAACCTCCTGCTGTGCCGATACTCCGACCATCTCTTCCCTTCAATCAGGCTTTCCAGACGGTCCTTAGTTGTACTTGCGCGATCTTCCCGTGGGTCGCGCAAGCGGGGCAAAAGTTGCGGGAAGCCCGGACACAGGAGTTTTTATGACAATCGGAAATGTCGGCGGCTGGACCAGCAAGGCCGGCCTGCTGGTGCAAGACACCGGCACCCGGGGCAAACCGGTCAGCCAGAGCACCAAGGTCAAGCAGATGCTGGCCATGGTCGGCCAGAACCCGCTGGCGCTGAATGTGTTCAAGATGGACGAAATGAAGCTGCACAAGCAGATCAAGGGTTTCGATCCGGAGAACGTCAGCGCCAAGCAGCTGGGCAACATGAGCACCTTCCTCAAGGAAAAGGGCCTGATCAGCGACGTGACGGCGATGACCCTGCTCAACGCCGGCGACAAGTTCGACCGCTTCGGCGTGCAGAAGGATCCCGAGGCCAAGTTCAACGCCCTGGAATACTTCGCGATCCAGCTGGACAACATCCAGAGCAACAACATCAAGGGCAACAAGTACGCCAACTACTTGATCCCCGAGTACAGGAAAGCCATCTACGTGCTGCAGAACCTGCAAAGCTACGGCAAGGGCAACGGCACCACGGTGACCGACAAGAACCGCTCCACCAAGGCGTGAGGCGATAAAAAAGCCCTCGACCGGTGACTCGGTCGAGGGCTTTTTTGTGCCCGGGGTTTAGCGGTCGAGCAAGGCCATCACCGCTTGCGGGTAACGCTCGCCGGCGGTGGTGTCGGGGCTGAAGATCCGTTCCAGGGCCTGCAGCTCCTCAGTGTTGAGGCGGACCTGCAGCGCGGCGACGTTTTCTTCCAGGTACTTGCGCTGCTTGGTGCCCGGAATCGGGATCAGGTAGTCGCCCTGGGCCAGCACCCAGGCCAGGGCCAGTTGCCCGGCGGTAATGCCCCGGGCGGCCGCCAACTGTTGGACCTGCTCCACCAGCAACAGGTTTTTCGCGAAGTTCTCGCCCTGGAAACGTGGGCTGAAGCGCCGGTAGTCGTCGGCGGCGAAGTCGTCCGGGCTCTTCAGGGCGCCGGTGAGAAAGCCGCGCCCCAGAGGGCTGTAGGGCACGAAGGCAATGCCCAGGCGCTGGCAGGCGGCGAGGCAGCCGTTGTCTTCCTGGTCGCGACTCCACAGCGAATATTCGCTTTGCAGGGCGCTGATCGGATGCACCTTGTGGGCCCGCTCCAGGGTCGTCACCGAGGCTTCGCTGAGCCCCAGGTAGCGGACCTTGCCGGCCTGCACCAGCTCGGCCATGGCGCCGACGGTTTCCTCGATGGCCACGTCCGGGTCGATACGGTGCTGGTAATACAGGTCCAGGGTCTCCACACCCAGGCGTCGCAAGGTGCCGTCGATCGACTGGCGAACGTATTCGGGGCGGCCGTTGACCCCCCGTGCCGCGGCATCGTCCGGGTTGCGCACGATGCCGAACTTGCTGGCCAGGAACACCTGTTCGCGCTTGCCGCGAATCGCCTGGCCGATCAGCGTTTCATTGCTGTGGGGGCCGTACATGTCGGCGGTGTCCAGCAGGTTGATTCCCAGTTCCAGGGCGCGGTGCAGGGTGGCGGTGGCTTCCCGGGTATCGGTGCCGGTGGTGTAGAAGTCGGTCATGCCCATGCAGCCGAGGCCGATGGCGGAAACCTGCGGGCCGTTCTTGCCCAGTTGACGGGTTTGCATTGGGGGAAGCTCCGTTGGGGGGAATGGCGGCCATTGTTCCCCTCGACAAAAACAAGATAAACCGGCTAAAAGCGCTATCACTATTCGTAATTTCTAAATAATCCGCGACAGGCCAGGCCAATGGACCGTTTTAATGCCATGCGTGTGTTCACCCGGATCGTCGACCTCGGTGGCTTCGCCAAGGCCGCCGACAGCCTGCAGATGCCCCGGGCTTCGGTGACGGTGCTGATCAAGCAACTGGAGGCGTACCTGGGCGTGCAACTGCTGTTGCGCACCACCCGGCAGGTCACGCCGACCCTGGACGGCGCCGCCTATTACCAGCGCTGCGTGCGTTTGCTGGCTGATCTGGAGGAAACCGAAGCGGCGTTTTCCGCCACGCGCCACAACCCCCGCGGCACCTTGCGCATCGACATGCCGGCCGGAGTCGGGCGGTTGCTGGTGATTCCGGCGCTGCCGGCGTTTTCCGCGCGTTATCCGCAGATCGAGCTGGAGATCGGCCTCAACGACCGGCCGGTGGATCTGATTCGCGAAGGGGTGGACTGCGTGTTGCGCGGCGGCCTGGCCCTTGACGATTCGCTGGTGGCCCGGCCGTTGTTGCTGCTGGAGCAGGTGACCTGCGCCAGTCCCGAGTATCTGCGCCAGCACGGGGTGCCGCAGAGCCTGGACGATCTGGCCGGGCACCGGATGATCGAGTATTTCTCCAGCGTCAGCGGCAAGCGTTATGGCCTGGAGTTCCAGGTGCAGGGCCAGGTGCTGCTGCCGGAGTTGCCGCGCCAGGTGTCGGTCAACAGCGCCGACGGCTACCTTGCGGCCTGCGAGGCCGGCTACGGGCTGGTGCAGACGCCGTACTACCACGTTGCCCAGCAACTGGCCGAGGGGCGCCTGAGCGAGGTGCTCAGGCACATCCCGCCCCCCAGGCTGCCGCTGACCGCGCTGTACCCGCCGCACCGGCACCTGTCGACCCGGGTTCGGGTCTTCGTCGACTGGCTGGTGGAACTCTTCGCCCAGCCGGGAATCCACAACACCCGGCTCGACTGACTCCAACGACAGGCATAGCGCTGTCCTGGTAGCCGCTGCCGAGCAACGCGAGGCTGCGATCGGCAACGCAGTTG
Organism: Pseudomonas sp. NPDC089530; assembly: GCF_050280705.1. Classification (NCBI taxonomy): domain Bacteria; kingdom Pseudomonadati; phylum Pseudomonadota; class Gammaproteobacteria; order Pseudomonadales; family Pseudomonadaceae; genus Pseudomonas; species Pseudomonas sp. NPDC089530. The sequence goes on from NZ_JBNNVU010000002.1 coordinate 114,054, forward strand.
CCGCAAACCCTGAATGCACGATTTACCTGAAACACCGCGGCGCCTGCTCTGGCGCTCGCTGCGCGGTCGTTCGCAGCCTGCGGCAGCGGCTACATCGACCGCGTGCACCGAACCTGCGCGCTATCCCTGTCGCCGCCAGCCAGGCCATACGGTGTATCGGTCTCATCAGCAGAGGGGAACAAAAAACGCCCGCAATCAGGCGGGCGTCGGGTGATATCGGGTGGCTGGACGGCGTCGCGGCCTCATGCCTGTGTCGGAGCGTCCAATGCTCAACGGCGATAGTAGTAGCCGTGGCCGCCATCGTAATGATGGTGATGCCAGCCATCGTGAGGGAAGATGATGCAGCCGGACAGGGTCAGCATCGCCAGCAGTGGAATCAGCAGTGTGATTCGACGGAACATTGCACAGTCCTCAAAGGCTTTCGGGGTTAAAACCGCCACGGTGCAGCGAAAATGCTCCGGCGGCTGTAACATGAGACCCCGTTTGCCCGCGCCCATCCCCGATTCTCGGTAGGCGCTTGGTATCTGTTTCGATACAAGGCCGATACATTCGGCTCAGGAACCCGTAATGACCCAGAAGCAACGCTTGATCTATTCGATTGTGATTTCCCTGGCGGTACTGGGAATCATGCTTGGCCTGTCCTACCTGCAGAACGCCGGAGTGATCACCGAGAAAACCTTCCAGTACATCGCCATCGGCGTGGCGGTGACCGTGGTCGTACTCAACGGCGTGATGCGGCGCAAGGTCAAGCCCTGAGAAACTCCCCCCGACGGCCTCAGTCGCGGCCGTCGAGTATGGCTTCAGCCTGTTGATGCAGGCTGAAGCTCTTGTCCGCATTGAGGGTGATCACGCCTTCGCTGCACAGCCGCTTCAACACCTCGCGCACGCTGAGGAACGACAGCGGGATATCCAGCTCCAGCAACTGACTGTGAATGCCACGCACCCCCAGGGCGCGATGGCTTTCGGCTGCCTCGAGCAAGGCGTCGATGACTTTCAGGCGAATCAGGCTGGTGCGCAGGCCGTAGCTCTTGAGCAGGTGCCGGATGCGTTCGTTGCGATTGCGCTCGGCGTGCTTGCCGAAGACACCGGTCCCGACGTTCAGGGAGGACGCGGGTTGTGCGGTGTGGCCATCCATTGGCAGTTGCGGGTCGTACATGCAAAAACTCCTTTTCAGAGCCTGATCAGGAAAATGACGGCTGCTATTCACTAGACGAACGAGCCACGCAAATCATGAAGCGCCGGATGTAGAAAATTCGTGAGGGGCCCGTGATCGCCAGGTTGACGGGCGTTTTGCATCGGGTGTGCCGGGGTTAAATTTTTCCCGTCGGGTTCGTCTGTAAGGGCAGGCGGGGCCTGGCTGATGCCGACCCCCGCGGTTCTTTGCGGGCTGGACCCCGTGCTCCCTGCGCGCGCAGCGCAGGTCACGCCAGCCCAGGTTCGGCATTTTTTCGATCAGGAGTCGGCGTGATTATTTCCAGGCGGTTGCCCAGGTTTTGCCTTGCGGGTTTGTTTCTGGGGTTGAGCCTGGCGGCTCAGGGGCGCGAGGCCCCGTCCGGCGCGGCGAGTGCCGATATTCGCCGCACCGGTTTTGGGGTCCCGCATATTCGCGCTGCCGACGAACGCGGGCTGGGTTATGGCATTGGCTATGCCTACGCCCAGGACAACCTGTGCCTGCTGGCCAATGAAGTACTGACGGTCAATGGCGAGCGTTCGAAGTATTTCGGCCCGCGGCAACAGACCCTCGAACAGCGGGAAAACCTGGCCAGCGACCTGTTCTTCAACTGGCTCAACACCCCGCAAGCGGTGTTCGGCTTCTGGCAGGCGCAGACGCCCCAGGTGCGGCAACTGATCGAAGGTTATGTCGCCGGCTACAACCGCTCCCTGGCCGAGCGCCAGGCCCAGGTCCTGCCTGAGCAGTGCCAGGGCGGCTGGGTGCGGCCGTTGACCGCCCTGGACTTAGTCAAACTGACCCGACGGCTGCTGGTGGAAGGCGGCGTCGGCCAGTTCGCCGAGGCCCTGGTGGCCGCGACGCCGCCGTCCGCCACTGTGCAGGTCGCACCCTCGGCCCAGGCCTTCGCCCAGGCCGAGGGGCGCAACCAGCGCTTTGCCCTGGACCGTGGCAGCAACGCTGTGGCCGTGGGGCGCGAGCGCTCGTTCAATGGTCGCGGCATGCTGCTGGCCAACCCGCATTTCCCGTGGGTGGGCGGCATGCGCTTCTATCAGATGCACCTGACCATTCCCGGCAAGCTGGATGTGATGGGCGCCGCCTTGCCTGGCCTGCCGCTGATCAATATCGGCTTCAGCCAGCACCTGGCCTGGACCCACACCGTGGATACCTCCAAGCACTTCACCCTGTATCGCCTGCAACTGGACCCGAAGGATCCGACCCGCTACCTGCTCGATGGCAAGTCCCTGCCGTTGGAAAAACAGACGCTCAGCGTCCAGGTCAAAGGCGAGGACGGCCAGCTCCAGACCCTCAGTCACAGTGTCTACAGCTCGGCGTTCGGCCCGCTGGTGCAATGGCCCGGCAAGCTGGATTGGGACAACCGGTTCGCCTACAGCCTGCGCGACGCCAACCTGGACAACGACCGGGTGCTGCAGCAGTGGTACGCGATGAACCAGGCCCGCAACCTCAAGGAACTGCAAGCCTCCGTGCACCAGCTGCAGGGCATTCCCTGGGTCAACACCCTGGCCGTGGATGACCAGGGCCAGGCCCTGTACATGAACCAGTCGGTGGTGCCCAACGTCAGTGCGGAAAAACTGGCGCGCTGCAGCGACCCACGGATCGGCACGCAACTGATTGTCCTTGACGGTTCCCGCAGCGCCTGCGCCTGGGACATCGACCCGACCGCCGCGCAGAAAGGCATCTACCCGGCCAGCCAGCTGCCGCAATTACTGCGCAGCGATTACGTGCAGAACTCCAACGATTCGGCGTGGCTGGTCAACCCGGCCGCGCCGTTGCAGGGCTTCTCGCCGCTGATCAGCCAGCAGGACCTGCCGCTGGGGCAACGGGCGCGTTTTGCCCTGAACCGCCTGATCGGCACCGGCCAGGGCGAGCCGCTGAGCGCCGCCGACCTCAAGCACATGGTGATGGACGATCAGGTGTACCAGGCCGGGCAAGTGATGCCGGACCTGCTGCAGTTCTGTGCCGGAGACCTGGGCCGCGACGCGCAAGCCCTGGCGCCGTTGTGCGCCAGCCTCAAGGCTTGGGACCGCACCGCCAACCTGCAGAGCGGCTTGGGCTTCGTGCATTTCCAGAACGTCATGGAGCAGTTGGAAGCGGTCGATGAGCGCTGGCGCGTGCCCTTCGATGCGCAGGACCCGCGGCACACGCCCCGTGGCCTGGCGATCGACCGGCCGGCGGTGGCCAAGGCGCTGCGCGAGGCGATGCTGGCCTCGGTCCAGCAGGTGGCCGAGGCGGGCCTGAAAGCCGATAGCCGCTGGGGCGATGTCCAGGTGGTCAGCAGTGGCGACCGGCAGACGCCAATCCATGGCGGGCCGGCCGCTCTCGGAGTGTACAACGCGATTCAGAGCGTGCCCGCGGCCGACGGCAAGCGTGAGGTGGTCAGCGGCACCAGCTACCTGCAAGTGGTGACCTTCGACGACCAGGGGCCCCATGCCCAGGGCCTGTTGGCGTTTTCACTGTCCAGCGATCCGGCGTCGCCGCACTCGCGGGACCAGACCGAGGCGTTCTCGAAGAAGCAATGGAGTGTGCTGCCGTTCACCGAACAGCAGATCCAGGCGGACCCGCAGTATCGCTTGCAGGTGATTCGTGAAGGGGATGAACGACTGAACAAGGTCGCCACCCAGTAAGCGACTGCAACCCGGCGTCAACCGAAGGCCGCACCCGCGAGGGTAGCGGCCTTCAGCTTTTTGGCGTGGTGCCGGGCAGCGAGTTGATGACCGGGTTGCCGTCCTGGTTGCGGGTCAGGTACACCGGCAGCACCTTGGGCAGCGTAGACACCAGGCTCTTGACCGCGGTGATGTCGTAGATGCCGCCGACGCGAATGTCGCCGGTGGCATTGTCGGCCAGCATCACCGGGGTACTCAGGTAACGGTTGATCAGCGGCAGGGCTTCGCCGAGCGCCAGATTGTCCAGCACCAGCTTGCCCTGGCGCCAGGCCAGCGAGCTGTCGTGGGCATAGGTCTGGCTGATCTGCGGCTGGTAATCGCCCTGGCGATAGCGCGCCTGCATGCCCGGGTCGAGACGGAAGCCGCCGTCGGGGTGGCTGCTGTCGCTGTTCACCAGCACCGAACCTTCGAGCAGGGTGACCCGCACCTGATCCTGGTACAGCCACACGTTGAACTGGGTGCCGGTGACCCGGACCTCGCCGCTGGCCGCCTTGACCACGAACGGGTGGCTGCGGTCGTGGGCGACCTTGAAGAAGGCTTCGCCTTTGTTCAGGGTGACCCGGCGCTGGTCCTTGTAGTTGCTGTAGGTCAGCTCGGTGCCCAGGTTGAGTTCGACCTGGCTGCTGTCGGCCAGGGTCACCTGGCGCACGCTGCCATCGGCCTGGAAACGCTCGTAGGAGGAGGGCAGCCAGCCCAGGCTCCAGCCGCTGTAGGCCGCCAGGGGCAGGGCCAGCATGCTGATCGCCGCGGCCATGCCGTAGGCCCGCCACGGTTTGCGTGGGGCCGGCAGGGGCAGGGCAGGGGCGGCTGGCCGTGGCAGGTGCTCGGCGACGTCCCAGATCTCCTGCATCGCTTCGTATTCGAAGGCATGCGCGGGATGGGCATCACGCCATTGCTCGAAGGCCTCGCGTTCGGCGGCCGTACAGTCCGCGGCATGCAGACGCATGCACCACTGCGCGGCGGCATCGGTGATGGCGTCGTATTCGGCTTCTGTGAGGTGCTGTTCGCTCATTGACTCTTCCTGGTTTCGCGCATTCTACCCTTCGCAGCCAGGCTTGGAGAACAGCCGTCTTGGCCAAGGCCTATCGAAGTGGGACTTATTTTTTGCCCAGGCGCCCTGGAAATCGGGCGTAGACGGGCAGTATCCACGACAGGCGTGAAAAAATGATCAAAAACCCGGTTGCCGCCGTCAGGCGCTGGTTCAGGTCATGGCCGAGGTTGACAGGACGCGCGCAAAGCGTTGTTTAATCGCCGGACGCACCCACTCGGGTGCCTCCTCATACCCTGTAGCCCATTCCAATAATTAATCCGGAGCTTCAGATGTCTGTATCGCCCCTGGCTGTTGAAACGCCCGTTGAACACCTGTCGCTCGAGGCGCTGGTGAAGCTGTTGGAAAGCATCTTCCTGCGTCATGGCACCAGCGCCGAAGTGGCGCACAGCCTGGCGCGCAACTGTGCCGGCGCCGAGCGCGACGGTGCCCACAGCCATGGTGTGTTCCGTATTCCCGGTTACGTGTCGACCCTCAAGAGCGGCTGGGTCAACGGCCAGGCCGTGCCGGTGGTCGAGGACGTGGCCGCGGCCTTTGTCCGGGTCGATGCCGGCAACGGCTTCGCCCAGCCGGCGCTGGCGGCAGCGCGGGCGCTGCTGGTGGAGAAGGCGCGCCATGCTGGCATTGCCATTCTGGCGATTCGCAATTCCCATCATTTCGCCGCGCTGTGGCCGGACGTCGAGCCGTTCGCCGAGGAAGGGCTGGTGGCCCTGAGCGTGGTCAACAGCATGACCTGCGTGGTGCCCCACGGCGCCGACCGCCCCTTGTTCGGCACCAACCCGATTGCCTTCGCCGCGCCCCAGGCCGGTGGCGCGCCCATCGTCTTCGACCTGGCCACCAGCGCCATCGCCCACGGTGATGTGCAGATCGCCGCGCGTCAGGGCGAGCGCCTGCCGCCGGGCATGGGGGTGGACGCCCTCGGCCAGCCCACCGACGACCCGAAAGCCATTCTCGAAGGCGGCGCGCTGTTGCCGTTCGGCGGGCACAAGGGCTCGGCGCTGTCGATGATGGTCGAGCTGCTGGCCGCAGCACTGACAGGCGGCAACTTCTCGTTCGAGTTCGACTGGTCCAACCACCCGGGAGCGAAGACGCCCTGGACCGGCCAGTTGCTGATCGTCATCGATCCGAGCAAGGGCGCCGGGCAGAATTTTGCCGAGCGCAGCCAGGAACTGGTCAGGCAGATGCATGGGGTAGGGCTCAAGCGCCTGCCGGGGGACCGGCGCCATCTGCAGCGGGAGAAATCCCTGCGCGACGGGATCGCCTTGCCTGTCACCGAGCTCCAGCAGTTGCGGGAGCTGGCGGGGCTGTAAAAAAACAACCCCTCCAGACGCAAGGACCAGGCGCGAGGCCTGGTCCTTTCTTTGCGACTTTTTAGGGGCGGGGGCAACGAGCGTTACGAGCGACGCCCCAACAACAGGCCCACCAGCAGGCCGACGCCGGCGGAGATGGCCACGGTCTGCCAGGGATGGCCGCCGATGTAGCGCTCGGTGGCGTCCACCACTGGCTTGCTGCGTTCGCGCACGCTGGACACTGAATCCAGCGCCTGCTTGAGTTTCAGCCCTGCCTGCTGGCGCAGGGTCTCGCCTTCCTCACCAACCAGCGACGCGCTGCTCTTCAGCAGCTTTTCCGATTCCTCGATCAGCGCCTGCAGTTCGCTGAAGACCTGGTCCTTGATTTGTTCGTCTGCCCCTTGGGCGGCGGTTCTACGAGCCATTTGCGTTACTCCTTGCGGGTCGGTGATGGGATGGACAATGGAGCCCTGGGGGCGGCGCAACGTTGCAGCTATTTTCCCCGCCGGCCCGATGCCGGCGGGAAAACCCCGGCCGTCACAGTGTAAGATGTCGGTTATTTTACGCAGCAGGAAATTCCCATGAGCTTCAATCTGGCCAACAAGACTCTCGCCGAGCGCGCAGAGATCGAAGATGAAAAGTCCCGTCTGTTCGAACTGTGGCAGAGCAACCTGGGCAAGGCCAAGGGCGAAGCCGCACGGTTGTTCGGCGAGCGCGCCAAGCGCAAGGGCAAGTGGGCCGAGTGGGTGCGTGCCGAGCTCGACGGCATGTCGCCGCCAGAGTACTCCAACATGGTGCGCAGTGAAGTCAATCGCCTGATGGCGGCGAACAAGTAGCCTCGAAACTGGCGACTATCGCCTCCCGCACTTTCAATACCACCGGGTCGATCTGCGCGCTGGTGCGCCAGCCCAGCTCGATCGGGTAGCGCGGCAGGTCCAGCGGGCAGGGCAGCAACGCCAGCCCGGTCAGCGCGGCGATGCTCTGCGCGGCATGGGCCGGAATGGTCGCCACCGCCTCGCTGCCCTTGAGCAGATGGGGCAGCGCGGCGAAATGCGTGGTCGAGGCGCAGACCTGGCGGCTCAGCCCCAGCGCCGCCAACCCCTCGTCGGTAATCCCGATAAACCCTTGCGACGACACCAGCACATGCTCGCGGGCGACGAACTCATCGAGGTCGATGGCCTGCTGGCCCGGCCGCAGGCTCGCCGGGTCCGCCAGGCACAGGTAGCTGCCTTCCCCCAACACCTGACGGCTGAGCATGCGTTCGGCGAAACCGCCAGCGCTGATGGCCAGGTCGATGCCGCGCTGCAACAGCGTTTCACCGACGATCTGGCTGTGGCTCTGGCGAAAGATCAGCCGCAGCTTCGGCGCGCGTTTGGCGACTTCCTCGATCAGCCGCCGGCCGTAGGCGATCTCGAAATCGTCCGACAGCCCGATCGCCACCGAACGCCCCTGATAGTGGCTGGCGTGGGGATCGACCATGGCCAGGCTCTGCCGGCATTTGTTCAGGGCCTCGCTGACCACCGGCTTGAGCTGGTTGGCCCGCAGCGTCGGGGCCAAACCGCGCCCGGTGCGCACGAACAACTGATCGCCGTACAGCTCGCGCAGGCGCCGCAGCGCCGCGCTCATGGCCGATTGGGTGACCCCCAGGCGCAGGGCGGCGCGGCTGGCGCTGGATTCGTCATGCAGGGCTTCGAAAGCCTTAAGCAGGTTGAGATCGACCTGGGCGATATTCATCTGGTTCATATCATTCAGTATCAGGATGGGCTTTCTGCATGATCGGCGCCGGCCGGACAATGGGCAACCCTTCATCGCCACAGGAGTTATCCCGATGCCCAAGTCCATTGTCGCCGCGCTGCAGATCGGCTCCCTGCCAGAAGGCAAGGCCGCCACCCTGGAACAGATCCTGTCCTATGAGGCCGCCATCATCGAGGCCGGCGCGCAACTGGTGGTGATGCCCGAAGCGCTGCTCGGCGGTTACCCCAAGGGCGAGGGCTTTGGCACTCAGCTCGGCTATCGCCTGCCGGAAGGCCGGGAAGCCTTCGCCCGCTATTTCGCCAACGCCGTCGACGTGCCGGGCGCGGAGACTGAGGCCCTGGCCGGCCTGGCGGCACGCACCGGGGCCAACCTGGTGCTGGGGGTGATCGAGCGCGCCGGTAGCACTCTGTATTGCACGGCCCTGTATTTCGATCCGCAGCATGGCCTGGTGGGCAAGCACCGCAAGCTGATGCCCACCGGCACCGAGCGCCTGATCTGGGGCAAGGGCGACGGTTCGACCCTGCCGGTACTGGACACTCAGGTCGGCCGGGTCGGGGCGGTGATCTGCTGGGAGAACATGATGCCGCTGCTGCGCACCGCGATGTACGCCAAGGGCGTCGAGGTGTGGTGCGCGCCGACCGTGGACGAGCGCGAGATGTGGCAGGTGAGCATGCGCCACATTGCCCATGAAGGCCGCTGCTTCGTGGTCAGCGCCTGCCAGGTGCAGGCGTCACCGCAGGCGTTGGGGCTGGAGATCGCCAACTGGCCGGCCGAGCGCCCGCTGATCGCCGGCGGCAGTGTGATCGTCGGACCCATGGGCGACGTATTGGCCGGGCCGCTGCTGGACCGCGCCGGCCTGCTGACGGCGCAGATCGACACTGCCGAGCTGGTGCGGGCGCGCTACGACTACGACGTGGTCGGGCACTATGCGCGCCCGGATGTGTTCGAACTGACGGTGGACGAACGGGCCAAGGCCGGCGTGCGTTTCATCTGAGGCGGCGCCACTGTTCGCGGGTGATTTCCCAGATTTCCCGGGGCAGTCGCTCGCAGACGAAATCGTCTTCGTCGCTGCCGACCAGGCGCATGCCAGCGCGTTCGGAAATCCGCCGCGAGGCCAGGTTGGGCGCGGCCTTGGGCACCCGCAGCACGTCGCGCCCCAGCACCTCGAACCAGTACTCGGTGACTGCTGCGCAGGCCTCGCTCATATAGCCCTGGCCCTGCCAGGCCGGACCCAGCCAGAAGCCACGGTTGTTATCGGCTTCGTCCATCAGGCTGATGTTGCCGATCAACTGCACCGGCGCGCTGTTCAGGCGGATCGACCAGTGCCATTCCTCGCCACGCGCAATGGCTGGCAGCGCAATGTCGCGCAGATAGCTCAGGGCTCCGTCGGCGGGATAGGGCCAGGGCACCCGCGCATTGAGGTAACGCACCACTTCCCAGTGCGGGAACTGCTGCTGGATGGCCTCGGCATCGGCCAGTTCCAGCGGACGCAGGATCAGGCGTTGGGTGTAGAGGGTGGGCGGCGTCATGTGAAAGTTTTTCTCCATGATGGGCATTGGCTTCAAGTGGAGCCCGATCTGTGCTGTCTAGTCGAGCATCCAGCTACCGTCGCCTTCGGTAAGAACACCTCCATGACTGGTGGTGTCGCCTAGCCTGGCGACAGGCTTCCCCTCAATGTCCTCTGTCGGTGAGCCGGTTTGTATGACCGCCCCGCAACTGATGCTATCGCCTACCCGGGCGACGGCTTTGCCATTGACAGAGGCGCTTGCCGATCCACTGACGACCGTTCCGGCGCCGTGTATCGGGCAATCGTGGCTATGACCAACCAGCACAACCGGTTTCATGCAAGCTCCCTCCTTGAGTCGATCGACTTCGCCCCATAAAGGCCGGGCTGTCGTTAATACACGATGATTTCGATAGCGTTCCGTTTTTCAAAAGCGCTCGCCAAAGGCTATGACCCAATGATCTTGCCGGTCATGTCTATGGGTGTTGGCCAGGCTCGCCTTCGAGCGCTTGTGGCGGCGGCGGCGCCGGGCTTACGCGCAACAGGCGACAGGTCATCCACCAGCAAAGGGCAACGAAGAAGTTGTAGGGGAAAAACACCAGCCAAAAAGGCATCAACCACCATTTCTTGCCCTGTTTTTCCCCCGGTTCTCCGGTGTACCAAGGTACGTAATGACGAAATGCCTGGCGCGGCGTCAGGTAGATATTGTTATGAGGGACATACCACCAATGAGGCTCCTGGGGGACGGGCAGCTTATCCGGGCCACGGGCCATGAACTGGCGAATGTACTCCCACACTTGTGCAACGAAGATCGGTCGGGGATCGCTGGGCTCATTGCTGTCGATGCAGATGCTATAGGTCGGCGCCCAGGATTTTGCGATCTGCCTGGCTTGTGGGCTGCCTTGATCGGTACCGAACGCGTTGAGGATCAATGACGTCGTCGTACTGAACGAACGACCGGAAAACTCGGTTCGATCAGATATTCCAGCTTTGACATTGCTCCAGTCACCGACAAGCAGTGTCTTGCCTTTGAAGTAATAGACTTTTTGAGTGTGGCGATTGAAATAGAAGTTCGATTGACTCCTGATCAAGTGAATCCGGTAAAACAGAAACAACGAAATCCCCAGTGGCAAGAGCAGGGGAATGAAAAGAATCCACGTCTCATCAACCGGCATGTCATCGATAACGGCGCAGAACATCCATAACCAAAGCACAAGCGTGATGACGATCGTGGCGGAAAACATCTTCGCCATGAACGCCGAGTCCGCGGGCATCGGGTTGCGCAGGCACAAAACGTTTTTCCCCATGGAAATGTACTGGTCACCGATAGACGGTGTGGCTGCTTCCTTGTCTCCTGGTGTCCAGGTCCAGCTGATGGTCATCTGTAGCTCCTTAGTCGATCAGCTCAAACTTCGCAGTTGCGACGGCGGTTTCGTCCCAGCCCTGGTTGGGCTTGTAGGTAACCTCAAGAGAGATCCTGTCGCTATCGTTAGCACCTATTTTATGGTTGAAGTGCAGGATCAATCCCGCTTTAACGTGCCGGCATTGAGTTGTCGCGTCAGTTATTGGCAGGGGCGCGCGGCTCGCAAGCTTGCCTTGCCAGGTGCTCTGGTCCTGCACAAAACCCGGGAAAAGCACGGCAAACTCGGCCTGGTCGGCCTCGAGGTAGTTGTCCTGCCAGGCACTGTCGATTCCATTCCAGCCCAAGGACTTGGCCTGGCTGGCGTCGAGTAGTACAGGGCCGAAATAGCCTTGATACCAACCCTTTATTTCATCGCTGAGGGAAGCGTAACCAGGAAGGCGCTTCTGGCTGTCGAGCTTGATTCCCTGACGTACTTGCCCATCGTTCTTGCGATTACCAAAGACGCTGCGGGCGGCCCACAGCTCCATGGGGGTATGGTTTTCCTTGTTGGCCCTGGACATCAACCACATGGCGCCTATGACCATTGCGCCGCCGATCAATATCACCGCCGCAGCGATCCAGCCGGCGACAGGAATGGTCGCAGAGGCGCCGGCAGCCGTACCTACTCCGGCCATGGCGCTCCCCAAAGCAATGCCTCCCTCGAGCATCGCCGCGCTGCCGATGGCCAGGGCGATGCCTCCGCCCCATGTATAAGCTGCGGCTGTCGAGTTCCCTGCGTTGAGTTTTTCATACCCTGAATAACCGTCGGTGATCACGCCCAGGATAATTCCCGGCCATCCCAACGACCGTCCGAACAGCTTGCTCGAAAGGGCCTTGGTTACACCAGCTCCGAAGGCTGCTCCGGGAAGACTTTGAGTAAAACGTGCCGCCGATGCCACGTAAATGCTGCGCAGGCTTACCCCCGCGGCGGCCATCGCCGAAACGGTGCCAAGAATGGCAGACATGAAATTGAGTACATCCGACGTGGAGGACTCTTTCTTGAGTTTCTCCAACGCGATGGTCAGGTTGATCATGTTGAAATACAGCATGCCGGCGTTGAGTATGCCGCCACCGCTGGTGACCCCCAGCGACTTGAGGGTCGGTCGGACTCTGATGGTCTGGGTTTGTTTGATGGTCACGGTCCGGCTGCCGGCGGCGACAACCGCGGTACTTTGCTTTATTTCTGCCATGCCTTTGTCGAGGTAGTTCTTAACCTCCACCGACAGGGGATCAAGATTTACCTGCGTGTCAGTGATTCGATAGCGGGCGGACAACAATCCCAGGACCTTCTGGGCGTTGGCTTCTTGCGCTGCAGCCTGGACTTGTTGACGTAGTGTCTGGCTGCGATCCCAGCGGGTCTTTCCGTGCAGCTTCTTCATCACCACGGTGGTGACGTCCTGGGCAATCAGGTCAGTGGCATTCACCGTCGCCGGGAAACGTCCATAAAGCTCTTCTATGACCTGATCCTTCGCCCCCAGGAGACCGCCCACCGCATCTGCCTTTTCCTTGAACGGGTTGTAGGCGGCGAGGGCGATGTAGATGGGGCTGCCATCATTGTTGACCCAGCGTTCCAGGCGCTTGAACCTGGGATCTTGATCGTGACGTCCCGGTAACGGTGCACCCATTCCATTCATCAGAATGGCGATGGATTGCTCGAGCCCCTGAGCGGAGATCTTGTTGTCGCGGTCATGCAGGTCCAGCATTGCAGCAATGCTGTGGGCGGTGGCCTTGTGTTCGGTTTCGGCGGTCGCCAGCCACGAGTCGTGGTTGGAGCACGCGACATCGAAATGGGCCATCAATGTTTTCAGTTCCTGGTCGGCCTGTTTTCGCAGGGTCAGGAATTCATTGTATTTGCCGGTATCGATCCGTTTGGCCAGACGCTCACCGCCAGGTGAAAGGTTTTTATCGGTCAGTACCTGATAGGCCAGTTCGTCATTGCTGGGAACCCGATGCCCCTTGGGTTGAGCCCGATGCCAGTCGGACCGCTGTTTGACGATGCGGTCCACATCCTTTGATGGGGTGGTCGACACCAGTTTCAAGGTTTCTTCGAGAATGGTGGCGGTCAGGTTCTTGCGATGGAAGTCTGCGCTGCCAATGGCCAGCTTCTCCACGTCCAGTCGCATGCAGGCGGGCAGTTCCTGTTGGCCTTCGACAGTCTTCTTTGCCTGCACATCGAGGATCTGGTGTTTTCGAGCCGCGGCGATCAACGAAAGGTCGATGCTGATGCCCTGTGGGTCGAAAAGAGCGACGACAGCCGGGACTCTCGGTTGTGTAAACGGATAGTTTCTGCCCTCGGCAATAATGGTGCCCAGAGGCAAGTCATCGCCGATGGAGTGACAGCTCCAGTCCAGGGGCAGGCGTTTGTCCTTCGGCTTGTAATCCTCCACCCACTTGCCCAGGCCTTCCGCAGGCAGGACATGTTTTTGCTTGGAGGGGCTTTTTTCACCGCTGGTCAGCTCCTTCATGTCCACTTTCTGCATGTGAATCGCTCGTGCGCTTTTGTCACTGCAGATCCTTGTGGTGATGCGATTGCTCCAGAGATGGGTGCTGTAGGCAATCCAGACCTCGCTCGCGGTATCCGGGCAGGTGTCCGCCCAGACCCAGGACATGCTGCGTCCGGCCCGAAACGCATCGCGCTTGTGGTAATTCTCCAGTCCGGTGTAATTGAGCTCTTTGTAATGGCCTTGGCCGTCGTGTTCGTGCACGACCATTTTTTCGCCTTTCGGTCCGCTCATGAACACGTAGACATAGCCCGGGCGCAGGGCTCGCAGTGTATAACTGGCCTCGCGCAAGGCGGGGAAACCTTTCTCGAGCTCGTACCCGCTGGCGCTGTAGTTATACTGCGCCGCCTTGCCATCCCCGGGTAATACGGCGTAGCGGATTGGCACAAGCGGGATACGGGAGCCGCAACCGGGAGCTCCGGCCGCACTGCCAACCGTGGAATCATTCATTCTGGAACTCCTTTTCACCGATAAGGGCCGTCAGGTTGCGCAGCCGGCTGACGGGTGATTCAACAGGGTCTTCAAGCAATGCCTTGGCCTGCTCGGAACCCATTGGCTCCGGGTAGCGGGCATGCAAAAGGACAAAGTCGCGCACATCCGTGTCGCGCTCGATATTGACGCTGGCCGCTTCTCGAACTTTCTCGCGGACGCTCTCGCAGATCTGTTCGAGGCTGAATACGTTGTACTGCGGTATGGCCTGAACTTCCTCGGCCAGGCTGATGATGAAGTAATCCTGGGTATTGGCGTCGAACGCAGCCATCTCCAGAGGGTGCAGGTGCAGCCTTTCTTGATGGTCTGCAGTTGACGCTGCTTCCGGATGCTCGAGCCGATACCAGCTGATGCGGCGGTGCCAATGGGTGCGCCAGAGCAACTGCTGAATCGGGCCCAGCCACTGCTTGCGATGTGGCTGACCGAGCGCCGATAACCAGGGCTCCAGCATCGTGGGCTGAAAGTTGAACGTTGCCTGGCTGTGATCGGGGAGGGTGATCTGCACGAGGTTGCCCAGATGACGGGCAAGGGTGTCAAGGTCCACCTGGGTGCCGATGATGATCACGCCATTGGCGTCGGACCAGTCTGCGACGGCATGCTCCAGCAAAGCGGGTTTGCCTGTCGCATCGACCAGCAGAGGGCCGCGTTCCTCCATGTCCGACAACGGGCCGTTGGCCCATAACCACCGGCGTGGGGCGAAAGACTCGAGCGCACGAACTAACTCGACTACCGACGGTGCCACCGCCGAGGCTACTGCAGCATCCGGCGGCGAAGGTCGATAAGCCCAATCCTCCAGTCGTTGGGTGTTGAGCAGCAGATAGACCCGCGATGTCGCAGGCAGCGCCAGACGTGGATCGATGTCGCCCAATTGCACGGGGAGGTTGGTAGGTGGAGCGGTGCCATCATCCCTGTTCATTTCGCGCTTCCCTTCAGACACGTGCAGTCTTCCAGCAGGCAGGTGCCGTCCGGGCGCTTGCCGCATAACCGGTCCAGAGGCTTGCCGGAGGCCGGGGTGCCGACTACGGCGAAAGGATTGTTGTTGCCGGACGAGGCGTGGTTGACCGCTCCCTTGAAGCGAATGGCGATGCCATCGAGCGTGATGCCTGATTCATCGATGGTAATGCTTCCCCCCGGGCCCTTGATGACCACGCTGCTGCTGGACCTTAGCTCATAGCGTTGCGTTCGCCGCTCGATGCTTTGTCCCGCCTCGATACGGTGATGGCCCTGAACAGCCTCTTCGCGGTGTCCACCGACTTCAATCCAGTGGTTGGCTATTGTCTTGTCGCGCCGGTTGTTACCGACTTCCTCTGTACGGTCCTTCCCCGTATGAACGGTATGGTTGCGGGCGATGGTGAGGAAGTCATCCTGCCTGACGTTATGGCGGCGATCGCGGCCAATGGTGACCTGCTCGTCGTTGCCTACCGTTTCGCGACGGTCATGGCCGATCGCAATGGTTTCGTCGTTTTCCACCTGCTCGCTGCGGTCATGGCCGACATAGGTCGTCTCGTCATGGTTGACGTGGATATTCTGGTCCTTTTGTGCATGGACGTAGATTTCCTCCTGGTCCTTTTCGTCCTCGAAACGCAGCTCGTTGAAGCCTTCGCCCTTGTGGGTCTTGCTCTTGATCGTCATGCGCGTCTTGTGACGGGGCAGCTCGTAAGGAGGAGGGTTGGTCGCCCGATAGGTCCGTCCAGTGACGATCGGTTGGTCGCAGTCGCCATCGAGGTAATTGACAATGACTTCCTGGCCTATCCGGGGAATGGCGATATGACCCCAGTCGGCCCCGGCCCAGTTGTGGGCCACGCGTATCCAGCAGGAACTGAATTCGTTATGCGTGCCTTCTCGGTCCCATGGAAACTGGACCTTCACCCGGCCCCACTCGTCGCAATAGATTTCCTCACCCTCAGGGCCTACCACTGTGGCTATCTGAGGTCCTTCGATAGCGGGTTTCGGCATGGGCTCCGGCCGCCACTCCGTATCCTCCGAGATGATCTCGGCCACGTAGTCGTAGCTCACACCCATTTGCGCAGCCTCATCCTCCTGGCTGGAATACTGCACGCCCTTATGGGTGATGCGTACGGGTCGCCACCAACGGTTGAAGTCGGGCCTGGGGTGGCCCGCGAGCTGGAAACCCACGCCCGGTATCAGGCGCGGATCATCGCCTTCGACAAGAGCGACCTGGGCATCTCGACGATGACCGCGCAAGCGGTTCTGAGTGAACGGCTTGCCAGCGCTGCTGACTTTGTAGCGGCCTGGATAGTCATAGCGCTCGTAGGTCTGCGCCTGATGCTCCAGTTGTTCGCCTGCAACGTTGTGGTGCTGGGTATAGGAGGGGCGTTTGAATGTGTAGTCGCGTTGAGTCTGCTGGGCGGTGCGAACATTTTCGGTGTAGCTGAACGCATACAGTACTGGCTGGGGAGCATCGCCGGCAGGCGCGTTGTTGTAGAGTACGGGATCGCCCTCGACCCGACGGTGGATGTAGAGCCGGTCGCCGTGGTGCAGGGTGTGACTGTCGGCGGTAAAGGAGAAGGAGTAGTAAAGCCCTTCTTCGGCCGCGAGTCGTTCCAGCAGGTAAAGATCGGTGTCTCCTGCCTGAACGCAGTACTCGCGAGCCAGGTTTTCATTCGTCAGATGTTGTTCGTAATGCAGGATGCCATGTTCGCGAAGCACACTTTTGAGGATTTCGGGAACGCTTTTTTGCTGGAAGATTCGCCAGTTGGAACACAGGCCAAGCCGGGAAAGTTGCGGTTCGACTACCGCGCGATAGCGCGTTCGGTGAAATCCCGTCGTTCCCTGCGTAAAGCTCGAGACAAGGCCATGCACATAGCGCACGGCCTGATTGCCGTGCCAGATCGTCAGCAGTGCCGGGCAATCGAGTACCTGCTCGAAATTTATCGCCGCGCTGTAACTGGACAGGTCCAGTATCAACCGAAAGGGCTCGCTAAGAGCTTCCTCCAGTGTGAACTCGACGACGTCGAACTCTATCTGGCTGGAGAGCACGGCAAATGTGAATCTCAGATCCCTCTGTCGCATACACCATTCCTTGGGCAAAAGAGCGAATCGCCCAAGCAAGAAGCGCTCAGGCATGAAAAATGTGAGACGGCTATCGAAAAGATCCTGCTTCCAAATAGCGGTCTGTTCCTGTGACTGCACTATTTCTGTGCAGGTTTTTCGAAGGCGGATGGTAAAACGATAAAAGCCAAATAACTTAGGGGTGATGCGACAAGATGTTTCTAGTTGTTTCCTGCGTGCTCCAAAGGAATAAGCGAACAGGCACGCTGTGCACCGGTCGGAGGGGGCGGCAGTGGTGCGAATGACTTTGCACCAGCGCCGCAGGCGTGGAGCACGGCATGTATCAGCGAAACTCGAAGAACTCGTAGTGCAGGTTTTCTTCGGGAATCGCGCAGTCGCGCATCGACTCCTTGACCCGCGCCAGCAGCCCTTTCGGTCCGCAGAAACTGATCTGGATCTGCCGTGGATCGGTTTCGCCGGCGACCCGTTTCAAGGTTTCGCCCAAGCGGTCGGCGCCACCGGTATGGCCGATGAAATCCACCCCGCGTTCCGCGGCCAGCGCTTGCAGGGTTTCGGCGCTGGGGAAGGCCCGGGACGGGTTGAAGCAGTACACCAGGGTCGCCCGGTCGAAGCGCCCTGCGCCGGCATCCTGTAGCCACGAGATAAAGGGCGAGATACCCACGCCACCGCCGATCCAGATTTCCCGGCCGGCGTCGAGCCGGCGCTTGAAGCGGCCATAGGGCGCGTAGAGGTCGGCACGCATGCCGACCTTGACCTGCCGGCGCAGCTTCTGGGTGTAGTCCCCCAGGGCGCGGATCACGAACGCGATGTGGCCGTCGCTGGCCTGGGCGCTGGCGATGGTGAAGGGGTGCGGTTCGCGCAGGCCTTTTTCCTGCATGGCGAGGAAGGCGAACTGCCCGGCCTGGAAGGCGAAGCCGCGACGCAGCGGGGTCAGTTCCAGGTGCAGGGCGTTCTTTTCCTGGGTGACCGCGCTGACCCGGTATTCGCCGGCCCGGGCCAGCAGAGGGTAGAGCAGCAGCTTGTACAGGGCGCCGAGCAGGCCCAGACCGCAGAGCAGGGTCAGCCAGATTCCCGAGGGGTTATCCAGGGCGATCGGCGATTTGAAGCTCAGCCAGTGCAGGATGACGATGGCGAACAGCGGCCCGGACAGCTTGTGCCACCAGCGCCACTGGCCGTAGGGAATGTTGCGGTTCAGCGCCAGCAGCACGATCAGGCCCAGGGCGACATAACTCAGTTGCCGCACCATCCGCGTCCAGTACTTGGAGAACTCGATGATCGGCACGCTGCCCCAGACATCCAGGTTGGCCTTGAACACCAAGTGATAGCTGGCCCCGACCAGCGCCCATATGCCCAGCCATTTGTGGGTTTCATAGACCCGGTCGAGGCCGCCGAACAGGCGCTCGACCCAGCGCCAGCGGCTGGCCAGCAGGCAGGACAGGGCCATGCAGGCCAGCGCATTGGCGCCGAGGATCAGGCTCAGGGTGGCGGAGGTCAACCAGGTATCGGAGGGGATTTCCAACAGGACGGTGAAGCTGGTGATCAGCAGGGTGCCGAGCACCACATAGCGGGTTTTCACGGGGAGGACGCCTCCGGAGGGGATGGCGCCGGCGCAGGCGTCGACGCGCAGGGTGGGTCGAGGGCTGCCCCGCCTTTATCTCACCATGGGGGGCGCAGCCTGAACCGTATTTTACTGGCGGTCCGACAACCCCGGACTGATCTGTATCAGCGCCCGCTCAATAGGCCGGCAAGGGGTGTTCGCGCAGCCAGTCCTGGGCGAAATCCAGGTAGGCGCGCACGATGTTCGAGGGCGGCTGGTGGGGCGGATACAACAGGTGCAGCTGCTGTTCCGGCATCGGCAGCCAGGGCAGCACAACCCGCAGACGGCCGTCGCGCAGGGCTTCGGCGGCGAGAAACGCCGGCAGTTCGGTGACTACCTTGGCGGTCAATGCCAGTTGGCGCAGGTGCAGGTAATCGTTGGCGGCGAACAGCGGATCGGGGCTGTAGGTATGCTCCCCCAGTTGCCACTGCTCCCGGGCATAGGGCTGGCGCGACCAGACGGCGCAGGGAAAACCCCGCAGGTCCGCAGGCGTTTGCGGGGTTCCCAGGCGCTCCAGCAGCAGCGGGCTGGCGACCAGCAGATGGCGGTAGCTGGCCAGCAGGCGCGCGGGGCGGTCTTCGTCGAGCGGCGGCCCGGCGCGCAGGGCGACGTCCACCTCGTCCTGCACCAGGTCGCTTTCCTGTTCATGGCCCCGTTCGCTGGTATAGACCGCCACCTGGACCTCGGGATGGCGCCGCTGGAAGGCCGCCAGCAGTTTCCACCAGCTCTCGAAGGCCGCGGGCACGGAGACGCTCAGGCGCCCCCGCAAGCGCACTCGATCATTTCTGACAGCCTGTTCGCCCTCGGCCAGGGCTTCGATACCGCGGCTGGCGTGTTCGTAGAGCTGGCTACCGGCAGCGGTCAGCCGGGTGCCACGGGAGGAGCGTTCCAGCAGTTGCACGTCGAGGCTGCGTTCCAGTTCGCGGATGCCCCGGCGGATGGTGGCCAGCGGTAATTGCAGCAGGTGGGCGGCGGACGAAATGCTGCCGCATTGGACCACGCTGACAAACATCCTGGCGGCGTTGAGATCCATGAGCGCTCCCTGTCGAAGATGAGGGAAAGCCTATCAGTTGCGGCTCTTCCCGATCAAAAATGCGCGGCTGGCGGAGGATTTTTATCGGTGGTTTCATCCACGCGAGTGGGCAAGTGGCGATAACTGTGTTCTCGACGCGGCGGGGCGCGTCTAGCAGCGATAGCTTCGCAGCGGTGCGGGGCAGTGAGTGCGAGTTTGAACATGCAAGCGTTGTTGAACGAGATCCTCGACGAAGTCCGTCCTCTGATCGGCCAGGGCAAAGTGGCCAGCTACATTCCGGCGCTGGCCGACGTGCCGGCCAACCAGCTGGGGATTGCCGTGTACGGCAACGATGGCCAGGTGTTCAGCGCCGGCGATGCCGATACGCCGTTCTCGGTGCAGAGTATTTCCAAGGTCTTCAGCCTGGTGCAGGCCATTGGGCATTCCGGCGAGGCGATCTGGGAGCGTCTGGGCCATGAACCCTCCGGGCAGCCGTTCAACTCCCTGGTGCAGCTGGAGTTCGAGCGCGGCCGTCCGCGCAACCCCTTTATCAACGCCGGGGCGCTGGTGATCTGCGACATCAACCAGTCGCGTTTCGCAGCGCCGACGCTGTCCATGCGCGATTTCGTGCGGCGCCTGTCGGGCAATATGCAGGTGCTGGTGGACGGCCGCGTCGCCGAGTCGGAATACCAGCACCGCGCGCGCAACGCGGCGATGGCCTACCTGATGCAGTCCTTCGGCAACTTCCACAACGATGTCGAGGCGGTGCTGCGCAGCTACTTCAGCCACTGCGCGCTACGCATGAGCTGCGTCGACCTGGCGCGGGCGTTCTGCTTCCTGGCCAACGATGGTTTCTGCAAGCACAGCGGCGAGCAGATCCTCACGGCGCGCCAGACCCAGCAAGTCAACTCGATCATGGCCACCAGTGGGCTGTACGACGAAGCCGGCAATTTCGCCTACCGCGTCGGCCTGCCGGGCAAGAGCGGCGTAGGCGGCGGCATAGTCGCGGTGGTGCCGGGGCAGTTCACGGTGTGCGTGTGGTCACCGGAACTGAACGCCGCGGGCAACTCCCTGGTGGGCATGGCGGCGCTGGAATTGCTGAGCCAACGCATTGGCTGGTCGGTGTTCTAGAGACGGTCTGCTACCGGACCTGCCAGGCAACGCAGCGTTTATGTAGCCGCTGCCGAGCGACAGCGAGGCTGCGCTCGGTTGCGCAGCAACCGCCAGCCCTGAGTTCGCGTTTTACCTGACACACTGCAGGCTCAGGTTTTGCGGCAACTGCGTTGCCGATCGCAGCCTCGCTGTCGCTCGGCAGCGGCTACAGGGCGGCGGTTACCAGATGACGTTCGCGCTCTTCGGCAGGCTCAGCTGGCCCTTGTCGACGAAGCGCAGGGTGCCGGTCGGGCCGCCGGCGAGCTTGCCGCGCAGTACGTAGGGCAGGTCGTCGAGGCTTTGGGTCTGAGTCAGGCCCAGGGTCTGGCGCAGCACGGTGAAGGCCGAAACGCTGACCGGCACCACCAGCACACTTTCAGAGAA
This sequence comes from Pseudomonas sp. NPDC089530, assembly GCF_050280705.1. Lineage (NCBI taxonomy): Bacteria > Pseudomonadati > Pseudomonadota > Gammaproteobacteria > Pseudomonadales > Pseudomonadaceae > Pseudomonas > Pseudomonas sp. NPDC089530. The sequence goes on from NZ_JBNNVU010000002.1 coordinate 135,072, forward strand.
CCGCCCGACGCTGCCGGTCTGGTTGCTGACCCCGGTCGCCAGCGGTTGGCCGTTGACCTCCAGGTCCAGCGCCACGCCGTTGTAGCTGATCGCGGTTTCATTGGGGTTCTGCAGGCGCAGCTTGATCGCGAAGCGCACTTCCAGGTCCTGGCTGGGCAGGGGATCGATCCCGACCACATTGATGTGCACCTGATCGCGCTGGGGAAACAGGGCACAGGCGCTGAGACTGAGCAACAGCAGGGAAAGGGTGAGGCTGAGGAGTCTGCGCATCGAGGCGGTCTCTGCGAGGAAGGAGGCACTGTTGAATCTAGCGCGAGCCGGCCGCGGCTACAAACCGCAGACCGTTTTGCCGCTGCCTCGCCCCTGCTTCTGCAGGAGCGAAGCTTGCTCGCGATAGCGTCCGGCCCGACACACCGCAGCGCCTGCATCGCGGGCACGTCGGATCGCCGCCCGCTCGCTCCTGCAAAAGGCGTGCTCAGGCGTTGCTTTTGGCGCCCATGTCCGGGTCCTGCATGACCTTGAGGGTCGCCGCTTCCGGGTCGAATTCGTCTTCTTCCAGCTCGATGAATTCTTCCGGCAGGAAGATGTTCAGCAGGATCGCGCACATCGCCCCGACGGTGATCGGCGATTCGAAAATGTTGTGCAGCGCCTTGGGCAGCTCGCGCAGGACTTCCGGCACCGCCGCCACGCCCAGGCCCATCCCTAAGGAGATGGCCACGATCAGCACGTTGCGCCGATGCAGCCCGGCTTCGGCGAGGATCTTGATCCCGGCCACGGCCACGGTGCCGAACATGATCAGGGTCGCGCCGCCCAGCACCGGCTTGGGCATCAGTTGCAGCACCGCGCCGATCACCGGGAACAGCCCCAGCAGCACCAGCAGGCCGGCGATGAAGTACGCCACATGGCGGCTGGCCACGCCGGTCAGTTGGATCACTCCGTTGTTCTGGGCGAAGGTGACCATCGGCAGGCTGTTGAACACCGCCGCCACCATTGAGTTGAAACCGTCGGCCAGCAGGCCGGACTTGATGCGCTTGATGTACAGCGGGCCCTTGACCGGCTGCTGGGAAATCATCGAGTTGGCGGTCAGGTCGCCGGCCGCTTCCAGGGGCGAAATCAGGAAAATCACCGCCAGCGGGATAAAGGCGATCAGGTCGAAGGAGAAGCCGTACTTGAACGGCACCGGCACGCTGACCATCGGCACTTCCGGCATCGTCGCCATGTCCACCCGGCCCAGCAGCCAGGCGACGACGAAGCCCAGGGTCAGGCCGATGACGATCGACCCCAGGCGCAGCATCGGATGACTGAAGCGGTTGAGGACCACGATGGTCAGCAGCACCAGGGCGGCCAGCCCCAGGTTGCTGGCGGCGCCCAGGTCGGGGGCGCCGAAGCCGCCGGCCATGTCGGTGACCGCCACTTTGATCAGCGACAGGCCCATCAGGGTGATGATGGTGCCGGTCACCACTGGGGTGATCAGCTTGCGCAGCTTGCCGATGAATTGGCTGAGGAACATCTCGATAAAGGCCGCGCAGAAGCAGATGCCGAAGATGGTCGAGAGGATCTCTTCATTGCTGCCGCCGCGGCCCTTGACCATCAGGCCGGCGCTGAGCAGCACGCTGATAAAGGAAAAGCTGGTGCCCTGCACACACAGCAGGCCGGAGCCGATCGGCCCCAGGCGCCGGGCCTGGACGAAGGTGCCCAGGCCCGAGACGAACAGCGCCATGCTGATCAGGTAGGGCGTTTCATTCTGCAGGCCCAGCACACCGCCGAAGATCAGGGTGGGGGAGATGATGCCGACAAAACTGGCCAGTACGTGTTGCAGCGCGGCGAAGATCGCCGCGCTGAAATGCGGGCGGTCCTCCAGGCCGTAGATCAGGTCGGACTTGTAGCGTGGCGTGGAGCGTTCAGGTGCGGTCATGGGAAAGAGCCTGCCAATGACGTGTCGATAGGGCATGAAACACGTGGAAAAAAGGGGGCGACGCGAGGTGGCACAGGGCGCAAGGCAACCTCTGCGGACCCGGTCGGAAAAATGGAGGCGCAGGATGCCAGAAAGGTGGCCGGGTCAGAAGGGCTGACGGGCTCGCGGAAGAAAACTTCGACGAATTATTGAGGGGACTCGCACCTGCGCCGAAGGGATTGCATCGCCCGCAGCGACCGCTGCGCGCCCGTACGCAGCCTGCGGCAGCGGCTACAGGGATTGCGTTGTCTGTGTAGCCGCTGCCGAGCCTGCGAGGCTGCGTACGGCAACGCAGTTGCCGCAAAACCTGAACCCGCGATCTGCCTGAGCGGCTACAGGGCTTGTCCGAAGGCGGCCAGCAGGTCTTCCTCGAAGGCCCGCTGGGCGTCGCCGGGAACCTGGGCGCGGTGGCGGGCGAGGAAGAAGCCCACGTCGTAGCTGAGTTCTTCGGGGCGCAGCGTCTTGAGCAGTCCTCTGTCCTCCCAGTCGCGGGCAAAGTGGCTGGGCAGGTAGCCGATATGCTGGCCCGAGAGGATAAAGGTCAGGGTGGCCTCGACCTGCTGCGAGCAAGCCGAACCGGATACTCCCTGGAACGGCTCGTCGTTTTTCAGCAACCGGTAGTGATGGTCGACCTTGTCGGCGCGGTGCAGGGCTTGCAGGTCCGGATTGTCCTGGGCGAACAACGGATGGCCGCGTCCGCAGTACAGGTGCTGGGTTTCCGTGAACAGCTGGCGGTAATCGAAGGCGTGCTGCACCTTGGAGAAATAGCCGATCGCCAGGTCCAGCCGCTGCTGCAACAGCAAGCGTTCCATTTCGCCGGTCATGGCGCTCATCAACTCGATACGCACCGACTCGTCGCGCTGGCGAAAGCGCCGGATCGCTTCAGCGACCTTGTGCAGCACCGCCGGGTCGAGTGCCTCCGACAAGCCCAGGCGCACCTCGCCGAGCAAGCGCCCGGCGACGCCGTTGGACTGATGGCGAAACTGCTCGATGGACGCGAACAGGCCGCGAGTCGCCAGCAGCAGTTGCTCGCCCTTGGGCGTCAGCCGGAAGCCGCCCTTGCCGCGGCTGCACAGACGATAGCCGAGGCGGGTTTCCAGCTTGGCCATCTGCTGGCTGATGCTCGACTGGCTCAGCCCCAGTTCGCCCTGGGCGGCGCTGAAGCCGCCGTATTCGACCACGCAGACGAACAGCCGCAGCAGATGCAGGTCGAGATCGTGCAGTTGGCCGAGCATCAAACATTACTCCGGGTGAATGTCAGGTTAATACGCTTGATATTTTACCAATGTATCGGTCGGTGCAAGCTGCCGCCACAGACTCCTCGATGACGATCTGCGCCGAGGCATCCGTAACCGTTCGTTAGCCGCCAACCTTAAGGACGAATCCATGGATATCGCCAACCGCAACGACCAGGCCCTGACCCGCGACAGCCTGTACGGCACCGCCGCCGAAAGCACCTACGCCGGCATCACCAGTTTTATGCGCCGGCGCTACAGCCGCGACCTGCGCGGCGTGGACGTGGCGGTCAGCGGTGTGCCGTTCGATACCGCCACCAGCAACCGCCCCGGCGCGCGCTTCGGCCCGCGGGGCATCCGCGCCGCCTCCACCGGCATCGCCTGGGAACGCCACTGGCCGTGGACCTTCGACCCGTTCGACCATCTGGCGGTGGTCGACTATGGCGACTGCGCCTTCGACTCCGGGGTGCCGCAGTCGGTGCCGGAGAGCATCGAGGCCCATGCCGAGCGGATCCTCGCCAGCGGCAGCGCGATGCTGACCTTCGGCGGCGACCACTTCATCACCTATCCGCTGCTCAAGGCCCACGCCCGCAAGCACGGGCCGCTGGCGTTGGTCCACTTCGATGCCCACAGCGATACCTGGCCGGACGAGGAGGGCCAGCGCATCGATCACGGCACCATGTTCTGGCATGCGGCCCGCGAAGGGCTGGTGGACCCGGCGTGCTCGGTGCAGATCGGCCTGCGCACCACCAACGACGATCACCAGGGCTTCGCGGTACTGGATGCCCGGCAGGTGCATCGGCGCGGCTGCGAAGCGATAGTCGAGGCGATTCGCCAACGGGTCGGCGACCAGCCGGTGTACCTGACCTTCGATATCGACTGCCTCGACCCGGCCTTCGCCCCCGGCACCGGCACCCCGGTGTGCGGCGGCCTGAGCACCGTGCAGGCGCTGGAGATCCTCGGGGGCCTGCGCGGGATCAATCTGGTGGGCATGGACGTGGTGGAAGTCGCCCCGGCCTACGACAACGCGGAAATCACCTCGCTGGCGGCGGCCACCCTGGCGATGGAAATGCTCTGCCTGTATGCGGCGCGGCATAAGGTCGATCTGTAGAGCGCCCGGGCATTTCACCATCTCCTGTAGGAGCAGCCGGTCGACGTTCGATTACTCGCGATACGTCGTATCAGGCACACCGCGTTGCCCCCATCGCCAGCAAGCTGGCTCCTACAGAAGTGGCGTCGCCCCCCTGGCATCGCGATGCAGACTGCTGACAGTTCCTGACAGGACCCTCTGCTAAGCTGCGCCGATCTTTCCCTGCCGAGCACGCCACTGTGTCGCGTACCAGCCGTTTATTGACCCTGTTGCAAGTGCTGCGTGGCAAGCGCTGTCCGGTGACCGCCGCGGCGCTGGCGGCCGAGCTCGAGGTGTCCGAGCGCACCCTGTACCGCGACATCGCCGAGCTGACCGCCCTGGGGGCGCCAATCCAGGGCGAGGCGGGGATCGGTTATGTGCTGCGCAGCGGCCTGTTCCTGCCGCCCTTGATGCTCAACGCCGACGAAACCGAAGCCATCGTCCTTGGCCTGCGTTATGTCGACCAGCGTGGCGACGAGGTGCTGGGCAAGGCCGCCGCCGATGCCCTGGCAAAGATCGCTGCGGTGCTGGCGCCGGCGGCCCAGGAAGCCCTGAATAACCCGACGCTCTTGCCCGGTCCGCCGGCTTACCGCTACCCGGAAAACGTGGTGCCGCTGAACGTGTTTCGCCAGGCCATCCGCGAGCAGGCCAAGCTGCGCATCGATTACGCCGATGTGAACCAGACCCCGAGCCAGCGCCTGATCTGGCCGCTGGCCCTGGGCTTCATGAACGAGGCGCGGGTGATAGTCGCCTGGTGCGAGTTGCGCGATGACTTCCGCACCTTTCGCACCGACCGCATCGCCGTCGCCAGTGAGCAGGGCGAACGTTATCCGGGGCGCCGCAGCGACCTGTTGCGCACCTGGCGCCAGCGCATGCAACTGGACGATGGCGGGCGTTTCACTCCTGACAAGAATTGACGCAGCGGCGTTTTAGCATGGTTGCAGCATCGATCAACAAGGAGTTGCAACACCATGTCCACTACAGCCATTTCACTTGCACCGGCCATTGCCGCCTACCTGGCGGCCACCAATGGCCGTGACAGTTCGGCGGTCGCCAGTTTCTTCGCCGAAGACGCCCAGGTGTTCGATGAAGGCCAGCACCAGGCGGGCACCCGGGCCATCGCCCAATGGATGGACGACACCGGCCGCCGGTACCGGCCGCGGCTCGAGGTGCTCAAGGTCCAGCAGCGCACCGGCAAGGTGCTGGTGGACAACCTGATCTCCGGCAGCTTCCCCGGCAGCCCGCTGGAATTGCGCTATGTGTTCCGCCTCGACGATCAGGGCAAGATCGCCCGCCTGGATATTTCGCTGTAGCCGCTTGTAGCCGCTGCCGAGCGCCAGCGAGGCTGCGATCGGTTGCGCAGCAACCGCCAGCCCTGAGTCCGCGTTTCTCCAGGCAGAATGCAGATACAGGTTTTGCGGCAACTGCGTTGCCGTTCGCAGCCTCGCTGGCGCTCGGCAGCGGCTACGCAGGCGGTGCGGCCGCGGGGCGTGGCATACTGCGGGGCCCCTTTGCGGATGAGTGGACCCCATGCCCTTCGATTCCCCCCTCAGCGCTTATCAATACGCCCTCCAGGAGCGCGGTTTTATCGCCGACGAAGCCCAGGAGCGGGCGATGCAGGCCCTGCAGCAGTGCCATGCCGCCTTGCAGGAAGGGCGTCGCCCGATCCAGGGGGTCTATCTGTGGGGGCCGGTGGGGCGCGGCAAGACCTGGCTGATGGACCAGTTCTACCAGAGCCTCGACGTGCCGGCGCGGCGTCAGCATTTCCACCATTTCATGGGTTGGGTGCATCAGCGTTCGTTCCAGCTGACCGGCACCGCCGACCCGTTGCAGGCCCTGGCCCGCGAGCTCGGCGAAGCCGTGCGGGTGCTGTGTTTCGACGAACTGTTCGTCAGTGACATCGGCGACGCGCTCATTCTCGGGCGCCTGTTCCAGGCGATGTTCGAACAGGGCGTGGTGATGGTCTGTACCTCCAACCAGCCACCGCAGCAGTTGTATGCCGACGGCTTCAACCGCGAGCGTTTCCTGCCGGCGATTGCCGCGATCGAGCGGCATATGCAGGTGGTGGCGGTGGACGGCGTCCAGGACCATCGGCTGCACCCGGGGGCCGCCACCCAGCGTTATTGGGTCACCCCGGCCGACCGGCCCAGCGCCCTGGGCCCGGTGTTCGAACGACTGGCGGCGGGCCAGGCGGTGTCCAGCGCGGCGCTGGCGGTGGGCTACCGCGAGGTCCGGGTGATCAAGGCCAGCGAGCAGGTGCTCTGGTGCCGTTTCGCCGACCTGTGCGAACAGCCGTTCGCCGCCATGGACTTCATGGCCCTGTGCGACCGCTTCGGCACCCTCATGCTCAGCGAAGTGCCCGAACTCAGCGCGCAACAGCGCCCGGGGCGCATTGCCCGCGGCACCGAGGACGGTGTCGAACGGGTGGTGGCCGGCGATCGCGAGCTGCCGCAGTTGTCGGTGCACGACGACAGCGTGCGGCGTTTCATCGCTCTGGTCGACGAGTGCTATGACCGCAAGGTGCCGCTGTACCTCGACGCGCAGGTGCCGATGGAAGCGTTGTACACCGAGGGTTACCTGGCGTTTCCGTTCCGCCGTACCTTGAGTCGTCTGAAGGAGATGCAGCTGCAGCGTTTCGGCTGAAACCGCCTTCACCCATGCTGCGCTTATCTGCAAGGGAGACCTGACCGTGAACCAGCCCCTGTCCCATCATTTGCTGACGATGGCCTACCAGAACGCCTGGGCCAATCACCGCCTGGCCAAGGCCTGGGGACAATTGAGCCCGAGCGAGCTGGCGGCGCCGCGGGTGAGCTTCTTTCCCAGCCTGAAGGCCACCCTCAATCACATCCTGACCTGCGACTGGTTCTATGTCGACGCCCTGGAGCGGGAGCTGCGGGGCAAGCCGCCACGGGCTGATTGTTATAGGTTTTTCGAGCCCGAGGAACCCTTCGACCAGGCCGCCGACCTGCGGCGCGAGCAGGCACGGGTGGACCGTCGGCTGATCGCCTACTGCGAGCAGCAACGGGATGCCGAGTTGCAACGCATCGTCACCATCGCCCGGGAAAAACCGCAGCGCGATACCCGGCTGCGCCTGCTTTCACACCTGTTCGAGCACCAGTTGCATCACCGTGGCCAGGTCCACGCCATGCTCAGTGGCACCCGGGTGGCGCCCCCGCAACTGGACGAGTTTTTCTGCGCCGGCGAGACGGCATTGCGTGCCGAGGACTTTGCCGAGCTGGGTTGGAGCGAAGCGCAGATCTGGGGGGCGGAGGCGGTCGAGGAAAATAACGGTAGCGCTTGACGCGGTAGCCGCTCGTTTCGTCATGTGCCGCTGTTTACAATCGCTCTCCCGGGGGCCCGCCCGGGTCAATCGAATCGTTGAGGACAGACATGGACGTTGCAGACGTATTGGTACTCCAGGCCAGCTACACCAACCCGGTACACGCCGAGGCGATCGCCCTGGTGCTCGATCACTACGCCCGGGACCCGATGGGCGGCGGTCAACCGGTGGACCCCGACGTATTGCGGCAACTGCCCGGCGAACTGGCCAAGCGTCCCCATGCGTTCAGCGTGCTGGCCTTCGTCGGCGGGGTACCGGCCGGGTTGGTCAATTGCTTCGAGGGCTTTTCCACCTTTGCCGGCCGGCCCCTGCTCAATGTGCATGATGTGTCGGTGGTGGACCGGTTCCGCGGCCTGGGCCTGAGCCGGAAAATGATGCACAAGGTCGAGGAGATCGCCCGCCAGCGTGGCTGCTGCAAGATCACCCTGGAAGTGCTGGAGGGCAATGCGGTAGCCCAGGCGGCCTACCGCAACTTCGGTTTCGAGGATGCGGCGTTCGACCCGAGCCATGGCCGGATGCTGTTCTGGAGCAAGTCCCTGTAAGCCCGCGGCGTCTCATACCCGCGGCGGGTGGCTGAGCCGGGCGAACACCAGGCGGAACAGCGTGAAGCTGCCCGGCACGCTGCTGACCTCGGTCCGGCCCTGGTGCAGGTTCATGATCGAACGCACGATCGCCAGTCCCAGTCCGGTACCGCCTTCGGCCCGCGAGCGGCTGCTGTCGACCCGGTAGAAGCGTTCGAACAGGTGCTCCAGGTGCTGCTCCGCAATTCCCGCGCCGGGGTTGCCCACCGCCAGCGACACGCTCGAGTCGTGCTCTTCCACCAGGATCGAGATGCTCGCCGCCCGGGGACTGTGGCGGATGGCGTTGGACAGCAGGTTGGAGATCGCCCGCTGGATCATCAGGCGGTCGCCGTACACCCGGGCATCGCCGGACAGATTGATGCCCAAGTGTTTTTCCTCGGCGCTCAGGGCGAACAGCTCCATGACCCGCCGCGCTTCCTCGCCCAGGGAGACCTCTTCGAACGCCACTTGCGACGCCGGATGGCTGACCTGGGCGAGGAACAGCATGTCGCTGACGATCCGCGTCAGACGCTCCAGCTCCTCGGTACTGGATTCCAGCACCGCCTTGTACTCGTGGGGCGGGCGCTCCCGGGACAGGGTGACCTGGGCCTTGCCCATCAGGTTGGTAATGGGCGAGCGCAGCTCGTGGGCCAGGTCGTCGGAGAACTGTGAGAGCTGCTGCACGCCGCCATCGAGCCGGTGCAGCATGAAATTGATGCTGTGGGCCAGTTCCGCCAGCTCCCGCGGCAGGTTGTCCGGCGACAGGCGATGGGTCAGGTCCTGGGTGGTGACCTTGGCCGCCACCCGGCTGAACTGCTGCAGCGGCGCCAGGCCGCGCTGCACCACCCACCAGGCGCCGATGCCGATCAGCATCAGCAGCAGGGGCAGGGCGATCACGGTGGAGCGCAGGTAGGCGCTGAGCAGTGCCTGGTCGTTGGCTCGGTCCAGGGACAGCACCACCCGTACCTGCTCGCCATTGCGCAGGCTGATCAGGCTGGTGGTACTGAGCAAGCGGTTGCCGGCGCTGTCGAGCCAGTCGAGGAAGACCGGGCTTTCCGGCTGGGTCAGGGACGCCGGCAGCGGTTCGAGGCTGCGGTTGCCGATATCCAGCAGCGGTTCGGCCTTGGGGTCGGGGCCGAAAATGCTCAGGTGCAGGTTGTCGTGGCCCATCACCAGGTCCAGCAGCGAGTGCGGCCGGGCGGCGATGTCGCCGGTCTTAAGGTCAGTGGTCAGGCTGTGGCGGATCTGTTCGAGTTTGCTGTCCAGGCTGTTCCTGGCCAGGCTGCCCAGCTCATGGCTGAGGGCCAGGTAGGCCAGGGTCGCGAGCAACAGCACCAGGCCGGCGCCCATCAGGCTGACGGTCAGGCCCAGGCGCATGGACAGGCTGCTGGCGGTGCGGTGCGCGGCTTTCATTGGCGCACTTCCAGGACATAGCCGACGCCACGGATGGTGTGGATCAGCTTGATATCGCTGGCATCGTCGATCTTCGCCCGCAAGCGGCTGATGGAGACTTCCACCACGTTGGTGTCGCAGTCGAAGTTCATGTCCCAGACCAGGGAAACGATCTGGGTGCGGGTCAGCACTTCACCCGCCTGGCGCATCAGCACCTGCAGCAGGGTGAATTCCTTGGTGGTCAGGTCGATGCGCCGCGAGCCGCGATAGGCCCGGTGCCGGCGCGGGTCGAGCTCCAGGTCGGCGACCCGCAGGGTGTCGATCGCCGGCAGATGTTCGCTGCGCCGCAACAGGGTGCGCACCCGCGCCAGCAACTCGGGGAACTCGAACGGCTTGACCAGGTAATCGTCGGCCCCCAGGTCCAGCCCCTTGACCTTGTCCGCCAGGCGCCCGCGCGCCGAGAGCATCATCACCCGGGTGCTGCTGCCTTTACGCATGTCTTCCAGCACTTGCCAGCCGTCCTTTTCCGGCAGGTTCACGTCCAGGATCACCAGCTCGTAGTTTTGCTGTTCGATCAGGTACAGGCCATCGACACCGGTGGCGGCGCGGTCGACCACATAACCGCTTTCGGTGAGGCCCTGATGCAGATAATCGGCCGTTTTACGCTCGTCTTCGACAACCAGAATGCGCATGGAAGAGTGACCTCTCGATCATTAAAAGGATTTCAATGGCGCTGGATATGAAGTTGTTGTTGGACCAGCCGTAACACCCGAGAAGTTGCCGCGAACGCAGTGTCCTGGCTTCTTGGGCGGAGGAATGTTCAAGCCTGAAGTGGCTTTAGGGTCAAGAATTAAATAGATGGATATCAACAGCTTGTGATGTTTTTCGACAGCCGGAAGCCAAGGCCATGCCTGCTTGCAGGGTATTTTCAGTTGGCGAAGTGCAATAAGGGGTCATGTCGGATATTACTGTTTCGGCATGTTTCAAAGTTGGGCGGAACTTCATGTTAATACAGCCGGCAGCGAAGCTACGTTATATGGCGTAATTGTCATTTTGGCGCCAGAAAGTTGATAGCCGGTAGTCATGTCGCCGATATCGACGGCGAATAAAAAAGGCGCCCTGAAAGGGCGCCACAAGAGCCTCTCCGCCAAAGGAGCGTTGCTGTCGGAGAGGCGTAGAGCTCGGGGCATGTCAGGCATCCGGCTGTGCGCTGTCGCGGCTTTGGTCCGCGGCGGGGGCCTGGGTTTTTCCCTGGCTGTCGGAGGAGGCCTGTCGGGTATCGGTGGGCGTCGCCTGCTGGCTGACGGGGAAGTTGTCCCAGTATTGTTGCATGCGTTCAGCGCCGCCTTCGGCGAACGCTGCACCCGAGCTGGCAAGCAGCAGACCGGCGAGCAGGAGGGTGGTGGCTTTCATGTGCGGTGTCCCATTAACAGTGATCGGTAGCCGTCGCACATCCTTGTAACCAAGCCGTGAGCGAAGTCTGCTGTGATCTTATTAACGGGGGGTTAACAGGACGCTGAGGAGGGGATGACAATTCTGTCATCCCCAATGGGAGAGCGCTGTAGGCCTTTAGGCATAAGCGTGAAGGGCGAACTAAAGCTTCCAGTCCAGGCCCAGGGTCAGGGTACGTGGCTCGCCCCAGTAGACGCCGTTATAGAAGCCGACCCGTTCGTAGTAGTGCTGGTCGAACAGGTTGCTCAGGTTGAGCGAGGCCGACAGGTGCGAGTCGAACTCGTAGCGCGCCATCAGCCCGGCGACGCTGTAGGCCTGCTGATGGATCCGGGCATTTTCGGTGACGATGCTACCGCTGCCGTCGCGCCCCACCGGCCGCCGGCTGTTGCCGTAGGTTGCGCTTTGCCAGTTCCAGGTGCCGCCGACGGTCAGGGCCCGCCATTGGCCCGGCAAGCGATAGGCTGTGGCCAGGCGCAGCAGGTTCAGCGGCTCGTCGCCATTGGCACGCTGCTTGTCTCCGTTCAGGGCGTGGGTGTAGGTGTAGCCGGCCGTGAGGTTCCAGCCCGGCAGGATCTCGCCCGAAACCTCGGCCTCGAAGCCTTGCACCTTGCCGCCTTTGCCGCCCGACTTGTAGAACTCCTCACCGGTGACCGGGTCTGGCGGCACCGAGCTGTCCAGTTCGCCGACGTTGTCCTGCTTGCTCCAGAACAGCGCCGTGGCCAGGTTCAGCCGCTCCTCCAGCAGGCTGCCCTTGAGCCCCAGCTCATAGTTGCTGCCGACCACCGGCTCCAGGTATTTGCGACTGGCGTCGCGCAGGGTCTGGGGTTTGAAGATATCGGTGTAGCTGACATACACCGTGTATTCGGGAGTGAGGTCGTAGAGCAGGCCGGCATAGGGCGTCCACATGTCGTTGTGCTGCTGGCGGGTGTCATCGAGGCCGGTCAGCTGGTTGTCGGCGTCGTAGCGGCGGGAGCGGCTGTGGGCGCTCCAACTGCCGTAACGGCTGCCGAGCACGGCATGCAGGTCGTCCGTCAGGCTCAGGCGGGTGGCCAGGTAGCCGGCCTTTTGTCGGGTGTTGTCGCTGTCGCCGGGCAGGTTGGTCACGGTGTCGGGAAACCTGGCGATGCCGCCCATGTATTTCCAGTCGGCGATGCGGCTGTAGTCCGGCGGTCTCGGGCCGTCGACCGTGTAGGGCGACGACTCGCTGCGCTCGGCCTCGCCGTAGCCCAGCATCAGCTCGTGTTCGCGGCCCAGCAGGCTGAAGGGGCCGGCCAGGTTGAGGTCGTACACGCGCATCTTCTGTGTGCCGATCATATGGCTGGCCCAGGCGGTCATGCCCGAGCGGTCGGGTTCCGGGAAGCCGGCGCCGCCGTAATAGACCTTGCCGTCGCTGTCGCTGTCGCGCCGGGTGTAGGCAGCCTTCAGATGCCAGTCCTGGCCCAGGCGCTGGTCGAGGGTGGCGAAGGCGGTCTTGTCCCGCAGGGGCCAGGAACTCCAGTGCGCCGCCATGTTGGTGGAGCGCGGCAGTTTGGCCTTGCCGCCCGCGGCGTTCCAGTAGGGCACGGTGCCCCAGGAGGTGCCCTGGACCTGTTTGTCCTGGTAGTCGTAGCCCACGGCCAGGGTAGTGCTGTCGCTCAGGTCGGCCTCAAGGATGCCGTAGCCGACTTCCCGCTGTTGCTGGTAGTGGTCGCGAAACGACTGGCTGTCGCGATAGGCCAGCACCGTGCGCCCGCGCAGGCGACCGTCGAAGGCCAGGGGGCCGCCGACATCGACGTAGCTGTAGTAGTTGTCGTAGCTGCCGCCGCTGACTCCGGCCTTGGCCGCCCATTCGTGGGTCGGGCGCTTGCGCACCATGTTGACCACGGCCGACGGGTCGCCGGCGCCGGTGGTCAGGCCGGTGGCGCCGCGGACCACTTCGATGCGGTCGTAGATGATGGTGTCCGAGTCGGACTTCATGCGGTTGAAGGTGTTGAGCATGCCGTCGATCTGGAAGTTGTCGATGGCGTAGCCGCGGGAGGAGTAGCCCACTCGGTCGGAGTCCAGGTGCTGGACCACCACCCCGGTGGTCTGTCCCAGCACCTCGGACAGGGTATCGAGCTTGAAATCGTCCATCTGCTGGCGGGTCACCACCGACACCGACTGCGGGGTTTCCTTGATCGACAGGTTCAGGCGCGTGGCGGTGCTCATGCTGCCGGTGGTGTAGGAACCGCTGTCTTCGGTGGTCGCCCCCAGGCCCTGGGCGGTGACGCTGGTGGCATCGAGTTCCAGGGCATTGGACTGCTGGCGGGGTTCGCTTTCGGCCAGCAGCTCGGGGCTCAGCACCGTACTACACAGCCCGAAGGCCAAAGTCATGGAACGGGTGAATGGCGCAAACATCGCGGCCGTCTCCTTGTCGTCGAGGGAAAAAATCCGTTTGCACTGAGACGAAAAGGAGGAGGGGTATTTAGGCTAAACGAGAATAATTATTATCTTTCGGGTGCAAAAATGCCCCAGGAAGGGGCATTGGAGGCAGGCGCTGCGGGGCCGTGTCGGCCCCGCGGGTTTCGCACGCCTTATTGTTGTACCACCGCGGCAGCCGGCGGCGCCTTGGGCTTCATCAGGCTGAAGTCGATCAGGGCCTTTTCCTCACGCTGGTAGGGGTTGCCGATCAGCAGCGGGCGCGGTTTGAAGCTGTCGCTGACCAGACTCTTGCTGCGGTCCAGTTCGTCGAAGCTCAGGCCGGCCATGTCGGCCCAGGTGTGGATCAGGTGCGAGCTGCTGTACGGACGGCCGAGGTCGCCGGCGAAGTTCCAGTCATGGTTCTGTTTCCACTTCGGCGACGCCCAGGCCATGAACGGAATGGTGTACATCGGCGCGGTCGGCTTGCCTTCGTTACGGCCCAGGGTGTTGTGCCCGGCGGAGTCGAACACGTCTTCGCCGTGGTCCGACAGGTACAGCAAAAAGCCGTTGGGGTCGGTCTTGGCGTAGTCCTTGATCAGGCTCGAGACCACGAAGTCGTTGTACAGCACGGCGTTGTCGTAGCTGTTGTAGGTCGGCACCTGGTCGTCGCGCACGCCGGCCGGCACGCCAGTGCGGTCGGTGAACTTGTCGAAGCTCGGCGGGTAGCGGTACTGGTAGCTCATGTGGGTGCCCAGCAGGTGGACCACGATGAACTTGCGCGGCGCGCTATCGGCCAGGGCCTTGGAGAACGGCTCGAGCACATCGCCGTCGTACTGGCGGGCGTTCTGGTTGCGGTTGTTGTTCAGATAGACCTGCTCGTCCGCCTGCTCGGAGAAGGTGGTGAGCATGGTGTTGCGCTTGGTCATGGTCTGCTGGTTGGTGATCCAGTAGGTCTTGTAGCCGGCCTGTTTCATCACGCTGACCAGGGACGGGGTCTTGAGGTACAGGTCCGGGTTTTCTTCGTCGGCGAAGGTCAGCACCTGCTGCAGGGCTTCGATGGTGTAGGGGCGCGGGGTGATCACATTGTCGAAGACCGCCAGCTGGTCCTTGAGCTTGTCCAGTTCCGGCGTGGTCTGGCGCGGGTAGCCGTACAGGCTCATGCGCTGGCGGTTGGTGGACTCGCCGATCACCAGCACCAGGGTCGACGGCTGGTCGGCCATGCTGGCCTTGAGGTTGTGCAATGGCGGGATCTTGCTCACGTCGTCGAGCATGCCCTGCATGTTGTCCAATTGCTCACGGTAGCGCCGATAGGCCACCACCATCTGCCACGGCACCGCGGGTTCGATGCGGGTCTCGAATTTTTCCAGGCCGCCGGCGAAGCTGCCGGTGCGGGCGGTCTGCTTGATCAGCGGATAACCGATGACGGCGATCAGGATCGCCATGGCCGCCACCAGCGCGCGGCCGCGGGGCAGGTAGACCGGACGCACGCGGGTCCAGAGGAACAGGGCGAACGCGGTGTGGGCGAGGAACGCCGCCACCATCCACCAGGCGAAGTACTGGGTCAGGTACTCACCGGCTTCGGAGGGGTTCGACTCGAAGATGATGAAGATGACGCTCTGGGAGAACTCCTGCTGGTAAATGAAGAAGTAACCCAGGCTGGCCATGGAACAGGCCCAGAGCACGACGCCGATGACCGCGGCCATCACGCGGGTGCGAGCCGGGAACAGCAGCATCGGCGCCAGCCAGATCGCGCTCATGATGAAGGCCTGGCGGAAACCCGCGAAGCCGGAGGTATCGGTCAGCTGGATCAGCAGCTGGGTGATGCCGGAGAAGTACCAGAAGAACAGGAAGAGCCAGCCCAGGCCCAGCCAGTCGAATCCTTTCGCAGACGTTTTGTCGCGGTTAAACACTGCCATCGAACGCTCCAGCCTCATTGAACATGACGCTCACCGGAATGGTTCGACGACCCCGGGAACGCGCGCCGCGCCCGTGGGGACGGCAATAATGCGCCGGAGTATCCAGAAGAAAGTGTGAAAACTTTGTGAGTTGGTACCTGCGTATCAGATAATGCCGTCGCCAGGAGGCGGGAAGGGTGAACGCGACGGGTAAAAAGAAGCCGGCGATCCGTGAAGGACTCGGCCGGCTTCAATCAAGACCTGTTGCAAGGACCGGCCACGGTGGGCGGGTTCCTCGCCGGGTCAGGCCTGCAGTTGGGTGACCTGACCCTGGTTCTGCAAAGCCAGGCGCAGTTGCGCCAGCTCTTGCTTGAGTTGGTCGCGCTCGTTCTTCAAGTCGCGCAACTCGTCACGACGGATAGTGACGTAGAGGGTTTGTGCAGGTCGTGCCGGTAGTACTGTGCCCATTGCTCACCTCGCAAATGGCGTGCATCCACTGTGATCCGACCGCTCGAATCCGGGGCCTGAACCACTATCGGCGGCAATTTTGATTTCTTTTGCCGGCAAAGGGAACTTTTTTATTTTCGGCGGTCGTTGTGCCTTCGGGGCGATTCGCGTCGTTATCCACTCACTGCGTGGGAAACTTAGTCCGGACGCTCTGGACTAACTCTCACTGGCTCCATTGGGCTAACCTTTTGACACAAATTTTTCGTAGTAAGGAGCATCAGCACATGCAACTGGGGATTATCGGACTGGGCCGCATGGGCGGGAACATCGCACGGCGCCTGATGCTCAATGGGCATGAAACCGTGGTCTACGACCGCAACACCGCGTTCGTCGACACCCTGAGCGGCGAAGGCGCCAAGGGCGTCGCCGACCTGCCGGCCCTGGTCGCCGGCCTGGAAAAACCGCGGGCGGTCTGGGTCATGCTGCCCGCCGGCGCACCCACCGAAGACACCATCGACACCCTGAGCCAGTTGCTCGAGCCGGGCGACGTGATCATCGATGGCGGCAACACCTACTACAAGGACGACATCCGTCGCGCCCAGGCGCTGGCGCAGAAGGGCCTGAACTACATCGACGTCGGCACTTCCGGCGGTGTCTGGGGCCTGGAGCGTGGCTACTGCATGATGATCGGCGGCGACGCCGAGGTGGTGCGCCGCCTGGACCCGCTGTTCGACGCACTGGCCCCGGGCATGGGCGATATCCCGCGGACCAAGGACCGCGTGGCTGAAGACGATCGCGCCGAGCGCGGTTACATCCACGCCGGCCCTGCCGGTGCCGGGCACTTCGTGAAGATGATTCACAACGGTATCGAGTACGGCATGATGCAGGCCTTCGCCGAAGGCTTCGACATCCTCAAGACCAAGGCCTCGGAAAACCTGCCGCCGGAGCAGCGCTTCGACCTCAACGTGGCCGATATCGCCGAAGTCTGGCGCCGTGGCAGCGTGGTGTCGTCCTGGCTGCTGGACCTGACCGCCGACGCCCTGGCCAGCGACCCGCAACTCGACGGTTTCTCCGGCGAAGTGGCTGACAGCGGTGAAGGCCGCTGGACCATCGAAGCCGCCATCGAGCAGGCGGTGCCGGTACCGGTGTTGTCGAGCTCGCTGTTCGCCCGCTTCCGTTCCCGCCAGCAGAGCACCTATGGCGACAAGATGCTGTCGGCCATGCGCTTCGGCTTCGGCGGCCACGTGGAGACGCCGAAAAAATGACCGCCTCGCGAAAGAAGTCCAAGGCTCAACCCGCGCCATCCACCACGCTGTTCCTGTTCGGCGCCCATGGCGATCTGGTCAAGCGCCTGCTGATGCCGGCGCTGTACAACCTGCACCGTGACGGCTTGCTGGATGAAGGGCTGAAGATTGTCGGCGTCGATCACAACGCGATCAGCGATGTGGATTTCGCCAAGAAGCTCGAGGACTTCATTCGCACCGAGGCTGCCGCCAAGGTCGGCAACGGCGCGCAAGCGCTGGACCCGACCCTCTGGGCCAAGCTGGCCAGCGGCATCAGCTATGTCCAGGGCGACTTCCTGGACGCCAGCACCTACGATGCGCTGGCGGCCAAGATCGCCGCCAGCGGCACCGGCAACGCGGTGTTCTACCTGGCCACCGCGCCGCGCTTCTTCAGTGAAGTGGTGCAGCGCCTGGGGGCGTCGGGGCTGCTGGTCGAAACCGACAATGCCTTTCGCCGGGTGGTGGTCGAGAAGCCGTTCGGCTCCGACCTGCACACGGCGCAAGCGCTGAACGAATGCCTGCTCAAGGTGATGAGCGAGAAGCAGATCTATCGGATCGACCATTACCTGGGCAAGGAAACGGTGCAGAACATTCTGGTCAGCCGTTTCTCCAACAGCCTGTTCGAGGCTTTCTGGAACAACCATTACATCGACCACGTGCAGATCACCGCGGCGGAAACCGTCGGGGTGGAAACCCGTGGCAGCTTTTACGAAAACACCGGCGCCCTGCGCGACATGGTGCCTAACCACCTGTTCCAACTGTTGGCCATGGTCGCCATGGAGCCACCGGCGGCCTTTGGCGCCGACGCGGTGCGCGGCGAAAAGGCCAAGGTGGTGGGGGCGATCCGTCCCTGGAGCACCGAAGAGGCCCTGGCCAACTCGGTGCGCGGCCAGTACGTGGCGGGCAAGGTGGGCGACAAGTCCGTGGCCGGCTACCGCGAAGAGGCCAACGTGGCCCCGGACAGCAACACCGAGACCTACGTCGCCCTCAAGGTAATGATCGACAACTGGCGCTGGGTCGGCGTGCCGTTCTACCTGCGCACCGGCAAGCGCATGAGCGTGCGCGATACTGAGATCGCCATCTGCTTCAAGCCGGCGCCCTACGCGCAGTTCCGCGATACCGAGGTCGACCGCTTGCAGCCGACCTACCTGCGCATCCAGATCCAGCCCAACGAGGGCATGTGGTTCGACCTGCTGGCGAAAAAGCCCGGGCCGACCCTGGACATGGCCAATATCGAACTGGGGTTCGCCTACAAGAACTTCTTCGAGATGCAGCCTTCCACCGGCTACGAGACGCTGATCTACGATTGCCTGACGGGCGACCAGACCCTGTTCCAGCGCGCCGACAACATCGAGAACGGCTGGCGTGCGGTGCAACCGTTCCTCGATGCCTGGAAGGAAAAGGCCAAGGTCCATATCTACCGCGCCGGCGAAGACGGACCGGCGGCCGGCGACGAGCTGCTGACCCGCGACGGCCGCGAATGGCACAGCCTCGGATGAGGGGCGGCGAGCAGTTCATCCAGCCGCGCTGAAGAAACCGCTGCCTGTAGCCTTCGGCAGCGGCTACAGGCCTTGCCTTACAGCCAGTAACTCACCGCATACCAGCCCAATACGCCCATCACTACCGTGTAGGGCAGCGCCATCCAGACCATGCGTCCATACGACAGGCGCACCAGCGGCGCGATCGCCGACGTCAGCAGGAACAGGAACGCCGCCTGGCCATTGGGCGTGGCCACGCTCGGCAGGTTGGTGCCGGTGTTGATGGCCACGGCCAGGGTCTCGAAGTGCTCGCGGCTCATCTGTCCGGAGGCGAAGGCCTGTTTCACTTCGGTGATGTAGATGGTGGCCACGAACACGTTATCGCTGATGGCCGACAACAGCCCATTGGCGATAAACAGCATGCCCGGCTGCTGGCCCGCCGGCAGCGCCAGCACCCATTGGATCAGCGGGGTGAACAGTTGCTGGTCGTGAATCACCGCCACCACCGCGAAAAACACCACCAGCAGCGCAGTGAAGGGCATCGCATCCTTGAAGGCGTTGCCCAGGCGATGCTCGTCGGTGATCCCGGTGAAGGCGGTGATCAGCACGATCACCATCAGGCCGATCAGGCCGACCTCGGCGATATGCAGGGCCAGAGCGGCAATCAGCAGCAGCGCCGCCGCGCCTTGCACCAGCAGCGCCGCGCGTTGCCGGGCGGTGCGTTCGGCGTTGTCTTCGGCCGCATAGTTGGCCAGCACCGCGCGCACGTTGTCCGGCAACAGGGTGCCGTAGCCGAACCAGCGCAATTTCTCCAGCAGCACGCAGGTCACCAGCCCGGCCACCAGCACCGGCAGGGACACCGGGGCGACCTTGAGGAAGAAATCGGCGAAGTGCCAACCCATTTCATGGCCGATCAGCAGGTTCTGCGGCTCGCCGACCAGGGTGCAGACACCACCCAGCGCCGTACCCACCGCGCCGTGCATCAGCAGGCTGCGCAGGAAGGCGCGGAACTGTTCGAGGTCCTGGTGATGCAACTGCGGCAGTTGCCGGTCGTCGTTGTATTCGCTGTCCTGGCGCGGGTCGTTGCCGGAGGCCACCCGGTGATACACCGAATAGAAGCCCACCGCGGCGCTGATGATCACCGCGGTGACGGTCAGGGCGTCGAGAAACGCCGAGAGGAACGCTGAGAGAAAGCAGAACAGCAAGCCCAGCAGCGCCTTGGAGCGCACCCCGAGCAACAGGCGGGAAAACAGGAACAGCAGCAGTTCCTTCATGAAATAGATGCCGGCCACCATGAACATCAGCAGCAGGATCACCGGGAAGTTGTGCACCAGTTCGTCGTACAGCGCCTGGGGCGTGGTCATGCCCAGCGCCACGGCTTCCAGCACCAGCAGGCCGCCGGGCATCAGCGGGTAGCACTTGAGGGCCATGGCCAGGGCGAAGATGAACTCGGCCACCAGCATCCAGCCGGCCGCCACCGGGCCGACCGTGAACAGCAGCAAGGGATTGAGCAGCAGGAAGGCGACAATGCTGGCTTTGTACCAGCGCGGTGAATGGCCGAGAAAGTTATGGGCGAAAGCCTGGGCCAGTGAACCGGACATTGGCTACTCCTTGTAATAAAGAAGCGCGCAAGGTGCCGCATGCCCCCTGGAAGATCAAGGTTCGCTGAAATCTTTTGCCACAAAAGCCGACCCAGGCTTTTGCAGGAGCCGGCTTGCTGGCGATGAGGCCCTTGAGAGCGATGTCGTTCTGCTGGCCGTCATCGCGAGCAAGCTCGCTCCTACAGGTTTGGTGGTGTGCCGGCGATCCGGGCGCGCGTTCAGTCTTCGCGTTTGATCACCAGGGTCAGGATGTCGTAGCTGGCCACCAGTTCACCCAGCTGGTTGGTGACCTCCACGTCCCAGGCCACCACGCCCTGGGGGATGCCCTGCGAGCTCTTCTTGCCCTGGTCGATCTTGCGCTTGCAGGTCAGGCGCGCCTGGATGGTATCGCCGATGCCCACCGGGTTGATGAAGCGCAGGGTATCCAGGCCGTAGTTGGCCAGCACCGGGCCCGGCGCCGGGGACACGAACAGCCCGGCCGCCGCCGAGAGCACGAAGTAGCCGTGGGCGATGCGCTTGCCGAACTGCGACTCTTTGGCCGCGATCTCATCGAAGTGCATATAGAAGTGGTCGCCGGACAGGCAGCCGAAGTTCACCAGGTCGGCCTCGGTGACCGTGCGCCTGTGGGTCAGCAGTGACTCGCCGATTTGCAGGTCCTGGAAGAACCGGCGGAACGGATGCACCTCGGTCTCGATGACCTTGGCGCCACGCACGTATTCACCGGTTACCGCCGCCAGCATGGTCGGCGAGCCTTGCACCGCCGCCCGTTGCAAATAGTGCTTCACCGCGCGCAGGCCACCGAGTTCCTCGCCGCCGCCGGCGCGTCCCGGGCCGCCGTGCTTGAGCTGCGGCAGCGGTGAGCCATGGCCGGTGGACTCGGCGGCGGATTCGCGGTCCAGCACCAGCAAGCGGCCGTGCCAGGCCGCGGCCACCGGGATGGTGCGGGCGGCGATCCGTGGGTCCCTGGTAATCAGGCTGGCCACCAGGCTGCCTTTGCCCCGCGCGGCCAGGGCCAGGGCTTCGTCGAGATCGTCATAGGCCATCAGCGTGCTGACCGGTCCGAAGGCTTCGATATCGTGAGCGCCGCCTTCGGCATGGGGATCGCGGGCCTGCAACAGGGTCGGCGCGAAGAACGCGCCCTGGCTGGTGTTTGCCCCGCGCGGCTCGAAGCCGTCCCGGGCGCCGAACAGCAGGTCGCTGCTCTGCAGCAGGCTCTCCAGGCGTTCTGCCACATCCCGCTGCTGATCGTGGGAGGCCAGCGCGCCCATGCGCACGCCTTCCACCGACGGGTCGCCGACCACTACCTTGGCCAGCCTGTCGCGCAGGCGGCTGGCGACCGCGTCGATGTGTCTGGCCGGCACTATGGCGCGGCGAATGGCGGTGCATTTCTGCCCGGCCTTGGTGGTCATTTCCCGGGCCACTTCCTTGATGAACAGCTCGAACTCTTCGTCGTCCGGGCTCACGTCCGGGGCGAGGATGGCGCAGTTCAGCGAGTCGGCCTCGGCGTTGAACGGCACTGAATGACGAATCAGGTTCGGGTTGGCCCGCAGTCTGGCCGCAGTGTCGGCCGAGCCGGTGAAGGTCAGCACGTCCTGGCCTTGCAGGCGATCCAGAAGGTCGCCGGTGCTGCCGATCACCAGTTGCAGGCTGCCGGCGGGCAACAGGCCCGATTCATCCATCAGGCGCACCACGGCTTCGGCCAGGTAGCTGGTGGCGGTGGCCGGCTTGACGATGCACGGCATGCCCGCGAGGAAGCTCGGGGCGAATTTTTCCAGCATGCCCCAGATCGGGAAGTTGAAGGCATTGATATGCACCGCCAGGCCGCCGCGGGGCACCAGGATATGGGTGCCGGCGAAGCTGCCGAGCTTGCTCAACGGCAGCGCCGGGCCTTCGTGGACGATATTGCCCGAGGGCAGTTCCCGCGAACCCAGGCTGGCATAGGTGAACAGGGTGCTGTTGCCGCCTTCGATATCGATCCAGCTGTCGGCGCGGGTGGCGCCGCTGTGGTGGGAGATGGCGTACAGCTGCTCCTTGCGTTCGCTCAGGTACAGCGCCAGCACCTTGAGCCGCTGGGCGCGCTGCTGGAAGTCCAGGGCCATCAGCGAGGCAGTGCCCTGGCGCCTGCCGTGCTCGAGCGCCTCGGCGAAATCCAGGCGCTCTTCGTGGGTGCGGGCCAGTTCGTGGCCGTCGATGGCGCTGCGCAGCACCTGGGCGCCGTGCTGGCCGATCCAGCGGCCGGCGATGAAGCTTTGCAGGGTAGGGGCGTGAGGCATCACAATTCCTCCGGATGATGGGTGGGGCCGGCGCGGCCAGTGACCGTGCCGGTGGGGTTTACCAAAGAGCCAGGGTGTAGCCGAGGATCAGGCGGTTCTCGTCGAGGTCGGTGGTCAGGCCGTTGCCCGAACGAAAGGTCACGTTGCGCCAGCGGATGCTCAGGTCTTTGAGCGGTCCGCTCTGGATCACGTAGGTGATGTCGGTGTCGCGTTCGGTCTCGCGGCCGTTGTCGACATTGCCCGCCTTGACGTGGCGGCCGTCGGTGTAGCGGGTCATGAAGGTCAGGCCGGGCAGGCCCATGGCCGCGAAGTCGTAGTCGTAACGCAGTTGCCAGGAGTCCTCCTCGGCGCGGGTGTAGGTGTTGTAGGTCACCAGGTTGACCACGTAGGGATCGCCGCCGTTGAGAAACGGGAAGGCGCTGTCGCCGGACAGCTGCTGCCAGGTGGCGCTGATTTTGTGCGGGCCCTTGATCAGGCTGAACAGGCTGTTGAAGTTGCGGTTGTCGATCCGCCCGGCGCGTTCGGCGCCATCGCCACGGCTGTCGAAGTAGCGCAGGTCGCTGCGCAGGCTGAAGCCTGCGCCCAGGGGCTGGGTGTGCAACAGGCCGAGGTAGTGCTGGCGATAGATCTGTTCGAGCTTGCCGTAGTAGTAGCTGAGACTCAGTTGCGGGCTGAAGGCGTAGCTACCGCCGGCGAGGTCGAAATGAGCGCTGCGGGTGGCGCCATAGCCGATGTCGTCGTTGCTCGAGGAATCCCGCAGGTTGGCTTCGGTCAGGCGCCCGGCATTCACTGTCAGGCCGCTGATTTCCTGGCTGGTCAGCAGGCCGCCCTTGAATGTCGAGCCCAGCAGGCGGGTGTCGTTGTAAGTCGCGACGGGCAACAGCGGTTGCAAGGTGCCGATCTTCAATACGCTTTTCGACAGACGCAGCTTGCCGGTCAGGCCCAGTTCGCTGAACTCGTCCGCCGGTGTGTGGCTGTTCGGGCCGTACGGCAGCAGGCCGGTGCCGCGCCGATCGGGGCTGGAGTCGAGTTTGAGCCCGAGCTCGCCGAGGGCATCCAGGCCGAAACCCAGGGGGCCTTCGGTGTAGCCGGACTCGATCCGCGCGGTGAAACCCTGGGCCCATTCCTCGGCCTTGGACTGCGCGGCGTTGGCCTGGCGGAAGTCACGGTTGATGTAGTGGTTGCGCATTTCGATCCGTGCCTTGCTGTCGCTGGCTAAATCGGCCAGTACGCTGGGGGCGAACAGGCCCAGGCCCAGCGAGGCCATGGCCGGCAGCAGGTGTTTCGGTGAGGCGATGGAAACGGGGCTCATTGTTTTTATTCCCTGTCATCGAACGGAACGGGTTCAGTGCTTGCTGGCGCCGGAGGCGCCGATGCCGGTCATCGAGCGGATGAACTGCGCGAAGTAGCGCCCACGCTCCACCTCGGCCCGCGCCGAGGTATCGGTCACCGAGAACAGCCAGGCACTGAAGAACGCCAGGCTCATGGAGAACAGCGCCGGGTTGGAGTAGGGGAATAGCGCCCGTTCGTGATGCAGCACGCTGACCCAGACCGCCGGGCTCAGCACCAGCAGCACGATCGCCGACACCAGCCCGGCCAGGCTGCCGGTCACGGCGCCGCGGGTGGTCAGGCCTCTCCAGAACATCGAAAGGAACAGCACCGGGAAATTCACCGAGGCGGCGATGGCCAGCACCAGCCCGGACAGGAATGCGATGTTCTGCGACTCGAACAACAGACCGAGGACAATCGCCAGCACGCCGATGCACAGGGTGGCGACTCGCGACACACGCATTTCTTCCTTCTCGCTGACCTGGCCCTTGCGCAGCACGCAGGCATACAGGTCGTGGGACACCGCCGAGGCGCCGGACAGCGCCAGGCCGGCGACCACCGCGAGGATGGTGGCGAAGGCCACCGCCGAGATGAAGCCGAGGAACAGGTTGCCGCCCACCGCCTGGGCCAGGTGCACGGCGATCATGTTGCCGCCGCCGATGATCGCGCCGTTGGCATCGCGGAACGCTGGATCGGTGCCGACCATGACGATCGCGCCGAAGCCGACCACGATCAGCAGCAGATAGAAATAACCGATGAACCCGGTGGCGTAGAACACGCTTTTGCGTGCTTCCTTGGCGTCGCTGACGGTAAAGAAGCGCATCAGGATGTGGGGCAGGCCGGCGGTGCCGAACATCATGCCCAGGCCCAGGGAAATGGCGTCGATGGGGTTCGACAGCAGCCCGCCCGGGGCCATGATCGCGCTGCCCTTGGCATGCACGGCGCTGGCCCCGGCGAACATTGCCTCGGTGCTGAAGCCGAAATGCCTGAGCACCATGAACGCCATGAAACTGGTGCCGAACAGCAGCATCACCGCCTTGATGATCTGCACCCAGGTGGTGGCGAGCATGCCGCCGAAGGTCACGTAGAACACCATCAGCACGCCGACCAGCATCACCGCGTAGAGGTAGCTGATGCCGAACAGCAACTCGATCAGCTTGCCGGCGCCGACCATCTGCGCCACCAGGTACATCAGGGCCACGGCCAGGGTGCCGAAGGCCGAGGTCAGGCGCACCGGGGTCTGTTCCAGGCGGTAGGAGACCACATCGGCGAAGGTGTACTTGCCCAGGTTGCGCAGGCGTTCGGCGATCAGGAACAGGATGATCGGCCAGCCGGCGAGCACGCCCAGGGCGTACAGCAGGCCGTCGTAGCCGTTGAGGAACATCATCGCCGAGATGCCCAGGAAGGATGCGGCGGAGATCATGTCACCGGCGATCGCCAGGCCGTTCTGGAAACCGCTCATGCCGCCGCCTGCGGTATAGAAGTCGCTGGCCGAGCGGGTGCGCAGGGCAGCCCAGCGGGTGACGCCTAGGGTGAACAGGACAAACACCAGGAACATGCCGATGGCGTTCCAGTTCAAGGGGCGCGCGCTGCCTTCGGCAGCCAGCGCCAGGTCGGTGGCGAACACGCACGGCAGGGCGAACAACCTCAGCAAGCGCTTCATTGGGCGCACTCCTGCTTGAGTTTTTCGTTCAGCGGATCGATCACGTTATTGGCGCGATAGACATAAAAGCCGGTGAGGGCGAAGGCCAGCAGCACGATCGCCACGCCCACCAGCATGCCGACCGTGGTCGTCCCACCACTCAGCGAGCGCCCCAGGGTGCTGGGGGAAAACGCCACCAGCAGCACGAAGCCGTAATAGATCACCAGCATGGCCAGGGTCAGGGACCAGTAGAGGTTCTGTTTGCGGCGTACCAGCTGGATGAAGTCGGGGTGCTGGCGGATCTGTTCGATGTCTTGTGGGGTCATGGGAGCGCTCTCTTGATGTTGTTTTTGTTTTGCTTGAAACGCGGTGAATTTCCTTTTGCTTATGTAGCTCCGGAGGACCTTCCTGCGGCCTCAAGAGCACGTCCGCTTCACGGCCGATCGCAGCCTGCGGTAGCGGCTACCGATCAGAGCTGGTCGAAGTCCAGCACCACCTTGTCGCTGACCGGGAACGACTGGCACGACAGAACGTAGCCGGCGGCCACTTCGTAGTCCTCGAGGGCGTGGTTGCTGTCCATCTCCACTTCACCTTCGATCACCTTGCACTTGCAGGTGGAGCACACCCCGGCGCGGCACGAATAGGGCAGTTCGGCGCCCTGGGCATTGCCGGCATCGAGGATGTTCTGGCTGTTGCGCGGCAGGTCGAAGACCAGGGCGCGACCGTCGCTGATCACGGTGATCTGGCTGACCGCCGCGTCGAGCTGTCGGGCCGCCTCGCGTGCCTCGCGCTTGTGCTGGCTGCCGGCGGCGGCGAACAGCTCGAAGTGAATGCGTTCGGCGGCCATGCCGCGCTCTTTCAGGCTGTCGCGCACGGTTTCGGTCATCTCCTGCGGGCCACAGATGAAGGCGGCGTCCAGGGCCCTGACGTCGAGCCAGCGGGAGAACAGCCGGGCGCATTTGTCGGCATCGATCCGGCCGTTGTAGAGGTCGACGTCCTGCTGTTCGCGGCTGAACACGAAGATCAGGTTCAGGCGGCGCAGGTAGCGGTTCTTCAAGTCTTCCAGCTGTTCGCGAAATAGCGCCGAGGAGCTGGAACGGTTGCCGTACAGCAGGGTGACGCGGCTGTGGGGCTCGGTTTCCAGGGTACTCTTGATGATCGACAGGATCGGCGTGATGCCGCTACCGGCCGCCACCGCCAGGTACTGGCCGTGGCGCGCGGGATCGAGTTCGACATGGAAGTGCCCGGCGGGAGGCATCACGTCCAGGCAATGTCCGGGCTTGAGCCGGTCATTGGCGAATGCCGAAAAAAGCCCGCCGGCCACGCGCTTGACGGCGATGCGCAGCTCGCCGTCGTTGACCCCGGCGCAGATCGAATAGGAGCGGCGCACCTCCTGGCCATCCAGCTGCGTGCGCATCACCAGGTGCTGGCCCTGGGTGAAATGAAAGCTGTCCTGCAGGTGTTGCGGAATCTCGAAGGCGATGGACACCGCGTCGCGGGTTTCGCTGCGCACATCCTTGATGGTCAGGTTGTGGAATTTGCTCATTGTTGTTCTCCCACTGACACGGCGTCAGATGCACTTGAAATAGTCGAACGGCTCCAGGCAGTCCCGGCAGCGATACAGCGCCTTGCAGGCGGTCGAGCCGAACTCGCTGAGCTGTTCGGTGTGGGCGCTGCCGCATTGCGGGCAGCAGATAGCGGCCCTTTCGCCGAGCAGGCTGCGCTTGCTGCTACTGCCCAGCGGCGGGGCGATTCCGTAGGCCCGCAGCCGTTCGCGACCGCTGGCGGTGATCCAGTCGGTGCTCCAGGCCGGGGTCAGCCGGCGTTGCAGCCGGGGCGCGGAAAATCCGGCGAGTTCCAGGGCGGCGCGGATATCGCCCTCGATCACCTCGGTGGCCGGGCAGCCGGAATAGGTCGGGGTGACCACCACCTGCAGGTGGCCGTCGTGCCAGTCGAGGTCGCGGACGATGCCCAGGTCCACCACGCTGACCACTGGCACCTCCGGGTCCATGACCGCGCCCAGGGCGTTCCAGGCGGCTTCCAGGTCGCCCGGCTGCTGGGCGCGGGCGCCGCGGTCGCTGGAAATCAGCTCACCAGGTCGCATCGGGGTACGCTCGTGGCAGCGCCTGCATTTCCGCCAGCAGAATGCCCAGGTGCTCGCTGTGCAGGCCGCGGCGCGCGTCCAGGTAGAAATGGCTGGGTGCCGGTGGCAGGGGCAGGGTGGCGCTGGCGAAGATCCGCGTCACCCTGGCCTGCCAGGCGCTGGCGACCTGCGCGGGATCGGCGATGAGGCCGGCGCCGTGCAGGCGGTTTTCGCTGTCGTCGCCGCTGATCAGCTCTACGGTGAAGCGCCAGAGCAGGGGAATCGCTTCCAGCATGCGCTGGTGGCTGTGCTCGGTGCCGTCGCCCAGGCGTTCGACCCATTCGCTGGAGCGGCGCAGGTGATAGGTGACTTCCTTCACCGCCTTGGCGGCGATCCCGGCAAGGCGCTCGTCGCTGGACCGGGCCAGGCCCTGGAGCACTTCCAGGTGCCAGGCGTCGTAGAGAAACTGCTTGAGCAGGGTCACGGCGAAATCGCCATTGGGCTGTTCCACCAGCAGCAGGTTGCGATAGGCCCGCTCGTCACGGCGGAACGCCAGGTGGTCGGCATCGCGGCCGTCGTCCAGCAGCTCGGCGGCGTAGTCCAGCCAGTTGCGGGCCTGGCCCACCAGGTCGAGGCCGACGTTCATCAGCGCCAGTTCTTCTTCCAGGGCCGGCGCGCGGCCGCACCACTGGCACAGGCGCTGGCCCTGGATCAGGGCGCTGTCGCCCAGGCGCAGCAGGTATTGGATCAATTCGCTTCGAGTGTTCATGGTCGACCTCACATGTGCCCGACTTCGGTCGGCAGCTCGTAGAAGCTGGCGTGGCGATAGACCTTGTCGTCCGCAGGGTCGAACAGCGGGTCCTTTTCATCCGGGGACGAAGCGACGATCAGCGCCGAGGGCACCACCCACAGGCTCACGCCTTCGCTGCGGCGGGTGTAGAGCTCGCGGGCGTTCTCGATGGCCATGGCGCTGTCGGCGGCGTGCACGCTGCCGACGTGCTTGTGGTTGAGCCCGTGCTTGCTGCGCACGAAGACTTCGAAGAGGGTCCATTCAGACATAAGGGTGACTCCACATCAGGGGGCTGTAGCCATGTAGCCGTGGTCGCGGGGGGCGGCCAGGGTTCACGCGGCGTTTTTATTGGCTTTCTTGCGGGCGTGGGCGACCGCGGCTTCGCGTACCCAGGCGCCGTCCTCGATGGCCTTGCGCCGGGTGGCGACGCGTTCCTGGTTGCACGGGCCGTTGCCCTTGAGCACTTCGTAGAATTCGTCCCACTGGATTTCGCCGAAGTCGTAGTGACCGCGTTCGGCGTTCCACGCAAGGTGCGGGTCCGGGCAGGTGCAGCCGAGCAGCTCCAGCTGCGGGATGGTCTGGTCGATGAAACGCTGGCGCAGTTCGTCGTTGCTCTGGCGCTTGATCTTCCAGGCCATGGACTGCGCGCTGTTGGGCGAGTGTTCGTCGCTGGGGCCGAACATCATCAGCGCCGGCCACCACAGGCGGTTGATGGCGTCCTGGACCATGTCCTTCTGCGCCTGGTTGCCCTCGCGCATCATGGTCAGGAGGATTTCGTAGCCCTGGCGCTGGTGGAAGCTCTCTTCCTTGCAGATACGCACCATGGCCCTGGAGTAGGGACCGTAGGAGGTGCGTTGCAGCACCACCTGGTTGACGATCGCCGCGCCGTCCACTAGCCAGCCCACCGCGCCCACGTCGGCCCAGTTCAATGTCGGGTAGTTGAAGATGCTCGAGTACTTGGCGCGGCCGCTGTGCAGCTTGGCGATTTCCTCGTCGCGGTCGGCACCCAGGGTTTCCATCGCGCTGTACAGGTACAGGCCGTGGCCTGCTTCGTCCTGGATCTTGGCCATCAACTGCAGTTTGCGCTTGAGGGTCGGGGCGCGGGTCACCCAGTTGCCTTCCGGCAGCATGCCGACGATTTCCGAATGGGCGTGCTGGGAAATCTGCCGGATCAGGGTTTGCCGATAGGCATCCGGCATCCAGTTCTTGGCTTCGATCTTGATTTCCGAATCGATTTTTTCCTGGAAAGTGCGTTCCTGTTCGGACATCTCCGAACGGGGCTTGATGCTTTTGACTCCGGTCTCTACCAGCTGTGCGTACATGGTGCGTCTCCTGCCGTGAAGGATTGCCTGGGCATGGAGAAATTTATATGTGATACAAGAAAAAATATCAAACACAAAATATCGTGTTGTATTTGTTTTTGTATCGCTTTGCCCGGCAAGAACTTTCCCGCGGGCAAAAAAAGCCCCGCCGAAGCGGGGCTTTGAGCGCGAAAGGCTCATCTCTGCCGGTTGTCCACCACGTGGCTGGCCTTGCCCTCGGAGCGCTTGATGGAAAAGGCCG
Source organism: Pseudomonas sp. NPDC089530 (assembly GCF_050280705.1). Lineage (NCBI taxonomy): Bacteria > Pseudomonadati > Pseudomonadota > Gammaproteobacteria > Pseudomonadales > Pseudomonadaceae > Pseudomonas > Pseudomonas sp. NPDC089530. The sequence continues at coordinate 164,897 of NZ_JBNNVU010000002.1, forward strand.
GGCGCAAAACGATACGCGAGCTGATGCCGATGTAGGTCTTGATGTGCCGGCTTAGTTTGCCGCAGATGGCTTTCTGCTGTTCATCGCCCAGTTGCTGATGTTCGTGCTTGAGCTCCACATGTACCTCGACGCTGTCGAGGTTGCCGTTGCGGTACAGGTGGATTTCGTAGCATTCGCAGAGTTGCGGGACCTTGAGCACCTGCTCCTCGATCTGCGTCGGGAACACGTTGACCCCGCGAATGATCAGCATGTCATCGCTGCGCCCGGTGATCTTGTCGATACGCCGCATGGGGCGCGCCGTACCGGGTAGCAGGCGGGTCAGGTCGCGAGTGCGGTAGCGGATCATCGGCAGGGCTTCCTTGCTCAGCGAGGTGAACACCAGTTCGCCCATCTGGCCGTCCGGCAACACCTCGCCGGTCACCGGGTCGATGATCTCTGGGTAGAAGTGGTCCTCCCAGATGGTCGGCCCGTCCTTGGTCTCGGCGCATTCCATGGCCACGCCCGGGCCCATGATTTCCGAAAGTCCGTAGATATCCAGCGCAGTGATGCCCAGTCTCTGTTCGATGGCGCTGCGCAGCTCGGCGGTCCAGGGTTCGGCGCCGAAGATTCCCAGGCGCAGGGCGAGCTTTTGCGGATCGATGCCCTGGCGCTCGATCTCGTCGGCGATGTTGAGCATGTAGGAGGGCGTGACCATGATGATGTCCGGCTGGAAATCCCTGATCAGTTGCACCTGTTTTTCGGTCTGGCCGCCGGACATGGGAATCACCGTGCAGCCCAGCCGCTCGGCGCCGTAGTGCGCCCCCAGGCCGCCGGTGAACAGGCCGTAGCCATAGGACACATGGACCTTGTCGCCACGCCGGCCGCCGGCGGCGCGGATCGAGCGCGCGACCACTTTGGCCCAGATGTCGATGTCGTTCTGGGTGTAGCCGACCACCGTCGGTTTGCCGGTGGTGCCGCTGGAGGCATGCAAGCGCACCACGTCCTGGAGCGGCACGGCGAACATGCCATAGGGGTAGTTGTCGCGCAGGTCGGACTTGCTGGTGAACGGGAACTTCGCCAGATCTTCCAGGTTGCGCACGTCGTCCGGGTGCACGCCCAGCTCGTCGAAGCGCCGGCGGTACAGCGGCACGTTGCGATAGGCATGGTTCAGGCTCCAGCGCAGGCGCTCCAGCTGATGCTGGCGCAACTGGTCGACGCTGGCGGTCTCCAGCGGGTCCAGCTGGGGATCAGGCACGGCTTTGGCAATTGGCATATTCATGGCGTCACTCGAATTATTGTTGTGTTGCGACCCGCCGGCGGACGGGTCTTGAGTGCCTGCGCCAAGGATACCCGTCAGGGCTCCGGGCGCGGGTGTATCTGGTCTTAAAGTCGTTCGATGATCAGGGCGATGCCCTGGCCCACGCCGATGCACATGGTGCACAAGGCGTAGCGACCCCGGCGCTGCTCCAGCTCGTGCAGCGCCGTGGTCACCAGGCGCGCGCCGCTCATGCCCAGGGGATGGCCCAGGGCGATTGCGCCGCCGTTGGGGTTGACCCGCCCGTCGTCGTCCGCCAGGCCCAGTTCGCGCAGCACTGCCAGGCCCTGGGCGGCGAATGCCTCGTTGAGTTCGATCACGTCCATGTCCGCCAGGCTCAGCCGGGCCAGTTCCAGCACCTTGCGCGTGGCCGGCACCGGGCCGGTGCCCATGATCCGGGGCTCGACCCCGGCGGTGGCCATGGCGACCACCCGACCACGTGCCTTGAGGCCGTAGCGTTGCGCGGTCACGGCGTCGGCCAGCAACAGGGCGCAGGCACCGTCGTTGACCCCCGAGGCGTTGCCTGCGGTGACGCTGCCGGCCTGGCGGAACGGCGTGCCAAGCTTCTGCAACTGTTCAAGGGTGGTGTCACCCCTCGGGTGTTCGTCGTGTTCGACCAGGGTCGGCGGGCCTTTGCGCTGGGGAATGGGGACCGCGACGATTTCCCTGGCCAGGCGTCCGCTGGCTTGTGCCGCGGCGGCCCGCTGCTGGCTGCGCAGGGCAAAGGCGTCCTGGTCGGCGCGGGAAATGCCGAACTGCGCGGCGACGTTTTCCGCGGTTTCCGGCATCGAGTCGATGCCGAAGCCTTGCTCCATCAGCGGGTTGACGAAGCGCCAGCCGATGGTGGTGTCGAACAGCTCGGCCTGGCGGGAAAACGCGGTCTGCGCCTTGCCCATCACCAGCGGCGCGCGGGACATCGATTCGACGCCGCCGGCCAGTACCAGCCCGACCTCGCCACAGCGCAGGGCACGGGCGGCGGTGCCGATGGCGTCCAGGCCCGAGCCGCACAAGCGGTTGAGGGTGGTGCCGGGGACCTCCACCGGCAACCCGGCCAGCAGCGCCGACATGCGCGCCACGTTGCGGTTGTCTTCGCCGGCCTGGTTGGCGCAGCCGTAGATCACTTCGTCGACACGGCTCCAGTCGACCCCGGGGTTGCGCTGCATCAGGGCGCGCAACGGCACCGCGCCCAGGTCGTCGGCGCGTACGCTGCTCAGGGCGCCGCCGTAACGGCCAATCGGGGTACGGACCGCATCGATGATCAGGGCATCATTCATTGGGATTCTCCTGCGCCAGCACCGGGCCGCGCACTTTGTAGGATTTGCCGTGGAACAGGGCGATCAGCACGCCATGCTGGTTCTCGATCCGCACGTCGTAGTTGCCGGTCCGGCCGCTGCGGCTTTGCTCGATGCAATCGGCGGTCAGGGTGTCGCCCAGGCGGGCCGGGGCGATGTAGTCGATGCTGCAGCCGATGGCCACCGTGGCTTCGTCGTAGGTATTGCAGGCCAAGGCGAAGGCCGAGTCCGCCAGGGTGAACAGGAAGCCGCCGTGGCAGGTGCCATGGCCTTGCAGCATGTCTTCGCGCACGCTCATGCCGAGCCGGGTGGCGCCGGGCGCCACCGACAGCAGGCGCATGCCCAGCGCCTGGCTGGCGTTGTCGCGCTTGAACAGGCTCTGGGCGCAAGCGCTGGCCAGGCTCATGGCAGGGTGATCAATCATGCAAAGTCCTCCCTTCGGCGACCCGGCGGCGCAACAGCAGGGACGGTCGGTAGCGTTCCTCGCCGTAGGCGGCCTGCAGGTTTTGCAGGACCTCGAGTACCTTCGGCAGGCCTATGCGGTCGGCCCACGCCAGGGGGCCTTCGGGGTAATTGACGCCGGCGCGCATCGCCAGGTCGATGTCCATCGCCGAGGCCACGCCTTGCAGCAAGGCATCGGCGGCCTCATTGGCGAGCATCGCCACGGTGCGCATGACCAGCAGCCCCGGGCTGTCGCTGAGTTGGCTGACCTTGAACCCGGCGCGCCGCAACAGCGCCACCGCCTGATCGCGGGCCAGTGGGCTGGTGGTGGCGCAGCAACTGATGGCCAGGCGGCCGGCGCTGGCATAGTCATGGGCCAGGTCAAGCAGGATCAGGTTGTTCACGCCTTGGTCGCGGGCGCGCTGGCTGGCCAGGCGTCCGTCGCTGACGGCCAGCACCGCGTCGCCGACCCGCAACAGGCCATGGCCGTCGCGCTCGACCAGGCGCACACCGGACTCGCGCAAGCGTTGCAGCAAGCCCTGGGCTAGCCCCAGGTCACCCTCGACCACGCAGTGCTCGATGCTAAGGTCGCTGTGCAGTTCGACAGGTGTGGGGCGTTCGGCACCCTCGGCATAGGCATAGAAACCCTGGCCAGTCTTGCGTCCGAAATACCCGGCATCCACCAGTTCCTGCTGAATCAGCGACGGCTGAAAGCGCATGTCGCCGTAGTAGGCCTCGAATACCGAGCGGGTCACTGCGTAGTTGACGTCATGCCCGATCAGGTCTGTCAGCTCGAAGGCGCCCATGGCGAAACCACCGGCCTCGCGCAGCAGGGCGTCGAGCGTGGCGCAGTCGCCTGCGCCCTCCTGCAGCAGGCGCAGGCTTTCGGCGTAGAACGGCCGGGCCACGCGATTGACGATAAAACCCGGTGTGGAGCGGGCGTGCACCGGCTTCTTGCCCCAGTGGGCGGCGGTGTCGTACAGGCATTGCGCCAGTTGTCGGTCGCTGGCCAGCCCCGAGACGACCTCGACCAGCGGCATGACCGGTGCCGGGTTGAAGAAGTGCAGGCCCAGCAGGCGCTCGGGGTGCTTCAGGCCAGCGGCGATGCGGGTGATCGACAGCGAAGAGGTGTTGCTGGCGAGGATGCAGCTGTCGCGGCACAGGTTTTCCAGCTGGCGAAACAGCTCACGCTTGGCCTCGAGGTTCTCGGCGATGGCTTCGATAATCAGCTCGCTGTCGGCCAGTTGCTCGATGGCTTCGGCCGCCTGCAGCCGGGCCATGGCCGCCGTGTGAGCCTGGGCATCGAGCTTGCCGTTGGTCACGCGCTTGGCGAGTTGCCGGTCAATGCTGGCTATGGCTTGCGCCGCGGCGCCCGGGCGATTGTCCAGTAGCCATACCGGGTGGCCGGCCTGGGCCGCGACCTGGGCAATGCCGGCGCCCATCGCGCCGGCGCCGATCACCGCGACAGGGGCCTGGGGTGTCAGTGCGCTCATGCTCAGCGTCCTTTGAAGGTCGGTGTGCGTTTGTCCATGAAGGCGCTCACGCCTTCGCGGTAGTCCTCGCTGCGTCCGGCCAGGCGTTGCAGGTCTTTTTCCAGTTCCAGCTGTTCGTCGAAGCTGTTGTTCAGGCTGGCGTTGAGGCTGCGCTTGATCAGCGCCAGGCCGTAGGTCGGCTGGGTGGCCAGGTGGCGCGCGAGCTTGAGGGCCTCCTCACGCAACTCGGCATCTTCGACGCAGCGATAGATCAGGCCCCATTGCTCGGCCTGTTCGGCCGTCAGGCGATTGCCCAGCAGGGCCAGGGCCTTGGCCCGCGCCATGCCGACCAGTCGTGGCAAGGTCCAGGTTCCGCCAGAGTCGGGGATCAGGCCGATCTTGCAGAACGCCTGGATAAAGCTCGCCGAGCGGGCGGCCAGCACCAGGTCGCAGGCCAGGGGAATGTTGGCCCCGGCCCCGGCAGCCACACCGTTCACCGCGCAGATCACCGGCAACGGCAGGTCGCGCAACTGGCGGATCAGCGGGTTGTAGAAGCGTTCGATGGATTCGCCCAGGTCCGGCGCTGCTGCGCCGGGGGCCACGTTGCGATCGCTCAGGTCCTGGCCGGCGCAGAAGCCACGGCCTTCGCCGGTCAGCAACAGCACCCGGGCCCCGGGATTGGCGCGCACTTGCTTGAGTGCTTCGCGGACCTCGCCGTGCATCTGCGCATTGAAGCTGTTGAGCTGCTCGGGGCGGTTCAGGCTGAGGAGGGCGACGCCTGCCTCGACGGAAAACAGGATGTGTTCGAAGTTCATGGTTCTGGCGCTCTCTGACAGGTCGTGTGAGTCGTTGGCCGCTAAGGCGGCCTTAGTGGCCGGTGAAGCTGGGTCGGCGTTTTTCCTGGAAGGCGCGGATGCCTTCCTCGCGGTCGCGGGTGCCGGCCAGCACCGTGAAGGCGTGGCGCTCGAAGCGCAGGCCGCTGGCGAGGTCGGTGTCCAGTGCCTTGAGCAGCGCCTCCTTGGCCAGGCGCAAGGCCAGCGGCGCTTTGGCGGCGATCAGCCGTGCCAGCTGCAGGGCGCGCTCGACCGTGAGTTCCGGTTGGGTGACTTCGCTGACCAGGCCGGCGCGCAAGGCATGGCGGGCATCGATCGACTCGCCGCCGAGGACCATCTGCATCGCCAGGGACTTGCCGACCGCTCGCAGCAGGCGCTGGGTGCCGCCGGCGCCGGGCATGATCCCGAGGTTGATTTCCGGCTGGCCGAAGCGTGCGTCCTCGCCGGCGATGAGGATGTCGGCGTGCATGGCCAGCTCGCAGCCGCCACCGAGGGCGAAGCCGTTGACGGCGGCTATCAGTGGTTTGCTGAAGCTGGTGATCTGTTGCCAGGAAGCCTGGCGCGGGTCGTCGAGGATGCCGGTGAGGTTGCGTTCGGCCATTTCATTGATGTCGGCGCCGGCAGCGAATGCCTTGCGGCTGCCGGTCAGCACCACGACCTGGACATCGCTGTCGGCCTGGGCGGCGCCCAAGGCGGCGGCCAGTTCGCCGAGCAATTCGGTGGTCAGGGCATTCAGGGCGGCGGGGCGTTGCAGGGTAATCAGTCGAACGCCGCCATCGAGGCTTTCGACGGCAAGGGTTTGAGGCATGGCGGATGTCCTCACGGTGCACGCTCGGCGCAGGGCCGGCTCATTATTGGATCGGCTGGGGAGCCGGTTTTCGCCGAGTATATCGCTAACGCGATACGCAAATGCAACGTAAAAATATAATTAGTGTGTCTTTATGTCGAGCCATGGATCTGTCTTGCCAGGACTGAGAGGGGTGCTCAAAGCGTGACTTTCCAGGTTTGTTGAGATTTTATAGGCTGTACGGCGGCTTTCGGCCTCCGGAGGCGAGATACTGCTTTTCGCTTTTTCATTCAATTTCTATGTGATACAAAATAGATCAATAAATGAATAATATTGCGCAATGTTTCTGTGCGCCGGCTTGCCCAAGGAGTCGCTCATGACCTGCTACAGCCTCGACGGCCTGACCCCGGTGGTCCATCCCAGCGCTTATGTGCATCCGTCCGCCGTGCTGATCGGCGACGTGATAGTTGGTGCCCATTGCTACATCGGCCCGCTGGCCAGCCTGCGCGGCGATTTCGGGCGGATCGTGCTGGAGGAGGGGGCCAACCTGCAGGACACCTGCGTGATGCACGGTTTTCCCGACAGCGACACGGTGGTCGAGCGCAACGGCCATATCGGCCACGGCGCGGTACTGCACGGCTGTCGGATCGGCGCCGATGCGCTGGTGGGCATGAACGCGGTGGTGATGGACAACGCCCGCATCGCCCCACGTTCCTTCGTGTCCGCGGCGGCCTTCGTCAAGGCCGGTTTCCAGTGTGGAGAGCAGTCGCTGGTCATGGGCGCGCCCGCCAGCGTCAAGCGCCTCCTCAGCGACGAAGAGTTGCGCTGGAAGCAGGCTGGCACCCGTGAGTATCAGCAGTTGGCCAGGCGCTGCCTGGAGCGGATGCAGCCCTGCGAGCCGCTCGCGGAACCCGAAGCCAATCGCCCGCGGATCAGTGACAGCGGCCTGCGCCCGAAAAATGCCGGGCAGTAGCGCCCAAGACGCATGGATAGCGCGGTCCAGGCCACTCGAAACCGGCGAAACCCGGTATATTTCTTCCTTTTTGTCCGGTACGCCCATGTCGTCCCTAGCACCCTTGAACCACCTCGTTACCCGTTTCCAGGAGCAGACGCCGATTCGCGCCAGTTCCCTGATCATTACCCTGTACGGCGATGCCATCGAACCCCACGGTGGGACGGTGTGGCTGGGTAGCCTGATCCAGTTGCTCGAACCCATCGGCATCAACGAGCGGCTGATCCGCACTTCGATCTTCCGCCTGACCAAGGAAGGCTGGCTGACCGCCGAGAAAGTCGGGCGCCGTAGCTACTACAGCCTGACCGGTACCGGTCGCCGGCGTTTCGACAAGGCTTTCAAGCGGGTCTATAACGCCAGCGTGCCGGCCTGGGATGGTTCCTGGTGCCTGGTCATGCTGTCGCAACTGGGCCAGGACAAGCGCAAGCAGGTGCGCGAGGAGCTGGAGTGGCAAGGTTTTGGCGCGATTTCGCCGGTGCTGCTGGCCTGTCCACGCAGTGATCGGGCGGATATCAACGCCACCCTGGTGGACCTCGGGGCCCAGGAAGACACCATTCTGTTCGAGACCACTGCCCAGGATGTGCTGGCCTCCAAGGCGCTGCGCCTGCAGGTGCGCGAAAGCTGGAACATCGACGCGCTGGCGGCTCATTACAGCGAGTTCATCCAGCTGTTCCGGCCGCTGTGGCAAGCGCTGCGAGAGCAGGAGCAGCTGCAGCCGGCCGATTGTTTCCTGGCACGCCTGCTGCTGATTCACGAGTACCGCAAACTGCTGCTGCGCGACCCACAACTGCCGGACGAATTGCTTCCCGGCGACTGGGAAGGCCGGGCGGCACGCCAGCTCTGCCGCAACATCTATCGCCTGATCTACGCCAAGGCCGAGGAGTGGCTCAACGATGCGCTGGAAAACGCCGACGGCCCGCTGCCCGATGTGGGCGAAAGTTTCTACCGGCGTTTTGGCGGTTTGAAGTAAGGCGTTTTCAAGGTGCGGCCCCCGTTCAGGATAAACCGAGCATCGAAGAACTTGGCGGGGCATGTGCGGCGCACACTAAGGCACCAGGCTGAGCGCGGACTAAGACTGTAATAAAGAGGTGTTGACGAGTGTTTTAAGAAGGCGGGCGAGGGGGCAAGTCAGGTAGCCAAAGTTGAACTTTCTACGTGCTGACTAAAGTGCGGATACACCAACTGCGACAAAGTAACGCAGATCGCCCGAAGGCGATCTGCGTGGCTGTTCTTTATTCCGGCATGACCCAGGACTGCAGGGTGTAACCTTCCTGGCTCAGTTCGGCGCGGGCCTGTTTCAGCAGGTCTTCCAGTTGCGCCGGATCGGAGTAGGCGCTGCTTGGAATCTGCTTGCGGCCGATGCGGGTATTGGTGCGGTCGATAACGGTCAGGCTCAGTTCACCGTTGCCGTCTTGTGGGGCCCAGGCGACGCATTGGAATGGCTGGAATGCGCGGTCGGCGATCAAAAGTGCTTCGTTGATACGGAGCGGGGCGTTCATGGGGTCTTCTCTCTATGTGCCCAATCAAATGATGTGCCGTCGGTTGGGCTTACCGTTCGGCTGGTTATTTGTACTGATGTCCGGAACCCGGGATCAGGTCACATGCAAAGACCAGAATTTACAACTTTTGTTCACATCCGCAGTGCAGAGCCTTCTTTTGAAAGCTGAATGAAAGATTCGCGACCTGGAAGTAAGACGGCTTTTTGGATCCTTGTAACAGTTAGTCCAATTGGTGATGAGCGCTATAGATAATCGATACAAGACACCGTCAAGTTCTTGCTAGTGTTACAGCCAGGGTTGCCAAACTACTGTTTCTAATACCTTTTCCTATTTTTGGCGCCAAGGAACAGTCATGCTTGACGCAACCGCTCAGCGCCGTTTGCTTGTGGTTGATCCCTGTGACGATTGTCATCGCCTGCTGCCCGGCTTGCGCACCATAGGCTGGGCCGTCGACAGCTGCGACCTGGAATCGGCCGTCGAGCGCAGTTGTGACGTGGGCCTTCTGCGCTTGCAGCCTGTTCACCTGGAGCGACCGGAAGCGGTCAAGGACCTGATCAGCCGTAGCGGTACCGAATGGATCGCCGTGCTCAGTTCGGACGTGCTGCGGCTGCAGAATGTCGCCGACTTCGTCTGCGAGTGGTTTTTCGATTTCCACACCTTGCCGTTCGATGTCTCGCGGGTCCAGGTCACCCTCGGGCGCGCCTTCGGCATGGCCCGCCTGCGGGGCCAGGGGCAGATTCATGTCGATCAGCCCGAGCATGAGCTGCTGGGCGACAGCCGTTCGATCCGCGACTTGCGCAAACTCCTGAGCAAACTGGCGCCCACCGAATCGCCGGTGCTGATCCGTGGTGAAAGCGGTACGGGCAAGGAATTGGTGGCCAGGACCCTGCACCGTCAATCGCAGCGTCACAGCAAACCCTTTGTGGCGATCAACTGTGGAGCGATCCCCGAGCACCTGATCCAGTCCGAGTTGTTCGGTCATGAGAAGGGCGCGTTCACCAGCGCCCACCAGCGCAAGGTCGGGCGTATCGAGGCGGCCCATGGCGGCACGCTGTTTCTCGACGAGATCGGCGATCTGCCCCTGGAGCTACAGGCCAACCTGCTGCGCTTCCTGCAGGAAAAACACATCGAGCGGGTGGGCGGCGACCAGCCGATCCTGGTGGATGTTCGGGTGCTGGCGGCGACCCACGTCGACCTGGAGGCGGCGATCGACAGGGGGCGCTTTCGCGAGGACCTGTATTACCGCCTGAACGTGCTGCAGGTGGTCATGGCCCCACTGCGCGAACGGCATGGCGACATCGGCATGTTGGCCAGCCATTTTTCCCGCTTCTACAGCCAGGAAACCGGGCGCCGGCCGCGCAGCTTCAGCGAAGACGCGCTGGTGGCCATGGGCAAGCACGATTGGCCGGGCAATGTCCGCGAGCTGGCCAACCGGGTGCGGCGTGGCCTGGTGCTGGCCGAGGGACGGCAGATCGAGGCCTGCGACCTGGGCCTGCTCAGCCCGCACGTGAGCATCGCGCCCATGGGCACGCTGGAGGACTACAAGCACCGGGCCGAGCGCCAGGCGCTGTGTGATGTGTTGAATCGGCACAGCGACAACCTGAGTGTCGCGGCCAGGGTGCTGGGCATCTCGCGCCCGACGTTCTACCGCTTGCTGCACAAGCATCAGATCCGCTAGGGCGGTGCAACGAAAAGGCCCGCTGCGATCAACTCGCAGCGGGCCTTTTTTGCGGCCTACTTTTAGAAGTAGTAAGGGAATTTCAAGCTGAAGGTGAAGTCCGGCGCATCGTCGGTCAGACCGATGGACAGGTTGGGCACTATGGTCAGGTTCTCGGTGGCCGCCAGGGTCATGCCGACGTTGAAGTAGCCGGCGTTGGCATCGCTGGAGACCACCGACTGCCAGTCGCCGCCATCTTCCTTGAGCTTGCTCTTGCGCTGGACCAGGTCCGAGACCGAGAACGACATACTCATCTTCTCGTTCAGGGCGAAGGCGACGCCCATGCCGATCTGGAAGCTGTCGCCGATCTTGACCTTGCCCGGTGTCTTCAGGTTGACCGTGGAGCTGATGTCGTCGAACGACTCTTCCAGGTTGTGGGTGTAGGAGAGGGTGCCGAACAGCACAGCCGGGTCGTAGGTCTTGACCAGGGAGATACCGGGGGTGATGGACCAGACGCCGTTGCCGGTCGGCAGGTCATCCGGGACGAACAGGTTGGTGTTGTCCTGCACCCGGCGCAGCTTGATGCCGAACGGGTCTTTACCGGTCGGCGCCTTGACCCGTAGGGTCACGACCGCATCCGGGGCATTGACCGATTCGTCGAGGAACTTGTAGGCGATGCCGAAGTTCACGTCGCCCAGGGTCGGGTCGTTGGACACGGTTTTTTCGCTGGTAACGCCCGCCGCGCCGTTGTTGGCACCACCGGATTGGTAGGTCGATTCGCGGTAGATGATCGGTGCGTTGATGTCGAATTGCCAGCGGTTGTTCAGGTTGTAGCGCGCAGTAAGGTCGAGGGTCCAGTTGTCGGCCTTGATCCGGTCCAGGTTGATATCGCCGAGGAAGATCGAGTCCAGCGCCAGGAAACCGTTGAGAATCAGCTGGCGGGTGTCGTAACGGGCGTAGGTCAGGCCGGTCTCGACGCTGAACTTGCCGCCGCCGAAGAAGCCGCTGGCCTCGTCGTACAGGTTGGACACACTCTGTGCCGGTTGCGAATCGTCCTTGAGCGATTCCCCGTAGGAGCTGCCCCCGGCCGGAGTCGTACCTTTGCTGGTGGCCCCCGCCACCTGCTGATTGCCCCGCATGTCCGCCGGCGACTTGACCAGGCGTTTCGTTGGTGGCGCCGCCGGTTGGTCCTCCACCTGGCGTACCCGTTGTTCCAGTACTGCCAAAGCCTTCTGCTGCACTTCGTAGCGTTGCTTAAGCTCCAGTAACTGCTGTTTCAGGGCCTCTACCTCAGCATCGGGTGCTGCCTGCAGCAGCGTTGCCGGGAAAAGGGTGCTCAAGCACACCACCGCACGCAGTGAAACTGATCGATACATAGGAAAGCCGTCCCTTTAAGCCCAATGATCGAGAATCAGCGTAGATCAATATCCCAGGTTGCGTAGGCCCTTGAGTTGAGTGAGGTTACAGTCCAGGGCACCGCTGCTCGGACCGTTGTTGTTGAGCACTACATTCAATTGGGTCAGGTTGTTGACCAGGTTGCTGTTGCCCAGCAGGCGGGTGTTCTGCAACAGGCCGCCATGGGCTGCTTGTTGCAGGGCCGCGCCCTGGTTGTTGTTGGCCTGGATGGCCATCTGGATCCCGCCGCCGGTGGCGGACACCGCCACGCTGCCCGCGGCGTTGCTGCCGGTGATGGTCTGGCCGCTCAGCAGCAGTTGGCCCTGGGCCGGTACCAGCGCCGGCGCCTGGTTGGCTTCCTTGACGTCGATGGCGACGTTGTTATAAGCGGTATTGCCGTCGCCCGCCGCGCGTACGCTCTGGGTCACGCCCTGGGTGGTGGCCAGGCCGGCGCCACCGATCACGTTGCCGGTACCCTGGGCCAGTGTCGAGCCGTTGCCGCTCTCCTTGACGGTGGTGACATAGAATTCCGGCCTGACCGTGGACTGCTGGATCTGCATGGAGGCACTGGCGCCGATCATATCGCCCGAGGCATTGCGCCAGGTGCTGTTCATGACGATGCCGAAACTGATGATCCTTCCCGGCATGACGTAGCGACCACGGAGCGTGGAGAGCTCCTGGTCCTTCACTTCTATAGGTTTGAACCCTGCACTGGCATACGCAGGAACACTTGCTATCAGGCAGGCGGCGGCCAGCCAGTAAGAGGTTTTCATCAGCTGCTCCCGGAGCGTCCAGCCCCCATTGTCATTATGGCGACCCTAGAAGAAGTCGCTCTGAATGAAACCGAACTCCATCAGTTCTGCGTCTTTGACCGGGTTGAAGGTGTCCAGCTTGTTCTTGGCCGTCAGCGGGTTCGGCGGATCGAGCAAGACATTGGTCTTGTCGTAGCCGGGGCCGATGATGGCGAACACGATACCGTTCCAGCCGTTGACAAAGTCTTCGTGGGAGTAGCGCTTATGACCCAGGACCGGGTCGCCGACATAGACCCAGTCTTTCTGCGCTCGTTGCATGACCACGAAGTGCTTGTAGCCACGAATCTCCATCAGTACCACCACCGGAATGGTAACGGCCTCCAGTTTCTCGGGAGGAATCCGGTAGCCCCGGGCACGCATGCCGATGCTTTCTATGTAGCGCTTCATGTCCAGCATGGAGAAACCCTGGGTTCGTACCAGGTTCTGGTCAGCGTTGGCCAGCATGCCTTTGATGATGTGCTCCTCATCGACGTCGAACCAGTAGGCCTGGCGCAGGATCGTCGCCAGTGCGGCGGCGCCGCAGCTGAAGTCGGTTTTCTGCTCGACCAGGTTCGCGAACTTGCGCTCCCGGATGCTCTGCACCTGCTTGAACACCAGGTTGCCGCCGGGTAGCGCGGCCACCGGCATCTGTGCGGCCTGGGTCAGGCCCGCCAGGCAAAACAGTAGGGAAAAGGTTGCAACTCGCATGATCGATACGCCTTGTGGGACTGTGGGAAAGCCCCGTTTCCGGGGCTTTCGTCACGATCGTGATTACAGGCAGGCTCTGCAGCCGGCAGCGATGGACAGCGAGTTGCTTTGTTGGTTGCCGACACCCGCCGAGACGTTGGCGCCGCCGTTGCCGGAGAAGCCGTTCATCGAGTTGGTCATCGAGGCGTTGTTGATTACAGGATTTTTCCAGCCATCTTTGGTCAGCACTTGCTGGGTGGTGAAGCCGGAAAGTTCGATGGTGCCTTGTTCCTTGAAGGCGAACTTCTGATCGTCGTTGTCATGACCGCCACGGCTGTTCCAGTGGTGGCCGCCATGGTGATCGTCGTCGCCTTCGATCTTGCCGGAGCCGGTGCCTTTGTAGGTGCCGGTGGCCTTGAAGGTGCCTTCAAGCGTGTCTTTCTTGTAGGTACGCACCCCATTGTTGTCCACCACCAGGGCGGTGGAGGTCTGGTCGGCCGAGGCTGCCGCAGTGGCTACGCGACCGCCGGATACGGCGATGGCCAGGTTGTTTTTCTGTTGGTTGAAGTCGCCGGCGGTGACGTTCATGCCGATGTTGCCGGAGCCACTGTTGCCTGCGTTGCTCATCGAGGCATTGTTCAGCGTCGAAGAGTTTTTCACATAGTTGTCGTGGTTGACCTGGGTTGCGCTGGAGGCGGCTACCGCGCTGCCGAAGATGAAGGTTTCATCGGCGGTGGCCAGGGCGGCGGCGTTGTCTTGTTGGTTACCGTCGCCGGCCGCGACGTTGGCACCCATGTTGCCGTTGGAGTTGTTCATCGAGTTTTCGGCTTTGGCGTTGTTGTTGGTGCCTTGGTTTTTGACAACGTTGCCGGTGCTGGTCTGCTGATCGATCACGCTGGCTGCGGCACCGGCGGTGATTTGCAGATTGTTGTCATTGTGGCCACCGTGACCACCGTTATGGCCGCCGTGATGGTGGCCGTGGTTGTCATCGTTGCCTGCCTGGGCTGCGATTGCCATCACTGCGGCGAGCGCAAACACCAGCGGTTTGAGAGCCATGGTAGGTTTCATGGTGTTTCTCCGTGCTTATTAGTTGGTTAAGTGTTGGTACTTTCTAATCGCACTGCTGCGGGTCAGTCTGCGACCCGTATGCTCAGGGTGTTAGCCATTCGGTTCCCCACCCCGGCACTCTGGTTCACCTGAATCACCCCACGGCTGCCGGTGAAGGCCTGGTCGCTGGTAACGACCTGGCGGCTGCCTTTCGAAGCGTCAGTTGCTCCCGAGTGTGGTAACAGCGCCACGTTCTGCTGGGACAGGACGCTGTCGTCGATGCTTTGCGGCTGGGCACTGATGCTCACCCGCGCCACGTTGGCCATCTGGTTGTTGGCGCCGGCGCCCTGGTTCACGCCCAGGACCCCATTGCCGTTACTGAACGCATTGCCGCCGATACTGCTGCTGGCATCGATCGCACCGCTGGCCGGTGTGCCCAGCTTCTGCCGTACCACGGTGGAGGCGTGGGCATCGGTGCCGATGGCGATGGCACGTGCGTTGGTCTGTTGTTGCTGGTCGCCGGCGGCCTGGTTGACGTTGAAGTTGCCGTTGTAGCCGGCGCCGGAGTTCTGGAGGGTGGCGGTATCCACCGCCCGGCTGCCGGGGTCGGCCAGCACCGAGGTGCAGCCAAACAGGGCCAGTAACATGAGGGTCCGCTTCATCTCATTGACCTCCGGACAGTTTGCCCAACGGTGCCATGCCCGTGCTCATGGAGCGGTTAATGGTGTCGGAGATCGCGCCACCACTGCCGCCGCCATGCCCGTTGGCCATGCCGGGCATGCCATTGGGGTTGGTGACCGTATTCAACCCCTGCAGGTTCAGGCTGCTGGGCAGGACGTTGCGGCTGATCGTGGAACCGCTGCTGACCCCGGCAAAATCACCGTCAGTCAGCTCGGTGTTGTTGGTCATCTGCTTGACCCGTTCCGATGGGTTGGCATTGACGGTGGTCGGGTAGGGGTCGGGGTGAAGCGGAGGACGGCCGACCGCATGGGGCTGGACGTCGCGAGTGAGAACAATCTTGCCATCGCCGGCGGCGTGGGCCGGGAGGCTGAGCATCGAGCCCAGGGCACAACCGATCAACAGGAGGCGGGTCAGACCTGAATTGAGATTCCCCACGGCAGCACTCCTTATTCTGTTCGCTGGCTTTAGTCAGCGTTGCGAGAACGGGAGCAGAAGCTGTGCCACCTTTATATTGTTTCAGCAATTCAACAGGTTACGAGCATCCGAAACGGTTCCGGACGGTGGCTGTTTCAGCGCTGAGACAACCTGGGGGCTGGTTGCCGGCATTGCCGCGCCATGGCTCTGGATCGGGGCCTACGACGGGGGTGTATCAGTGGCTTAACGGTTGATGGAAGGGCAATGTAAACCCTTCTGTTCTAGCGCCTTTACACTGAAGCAGTGTTTCAGGAATGGACACTTGTCCCGCCGTACTGGATGAAACGCGGGTAGCAGGGGCGGTCAGTCCTGGAGCAGGCGCTCGACCAATTCGAACGCCCGTTGCCGACGTTGTTCCCAGTCGCCGCGAATCACCTCGAAGGGCTGGTTGTGTTGTACCAGCCAGTCAGCGGTGGCCTTGAAGAAGACCAGGCGCTCGCTCAGTTCGGGCTGGCAGCGCAGGCCGTCGTCGCTCCAGCCGACGTCCTCCGGAGACAGCAGCAGGTGCAGGTCGTAGTGGCGGGCCAGCAGCGCCGGCTCCAGCCAGTCGGGGCAGGCGCCGAACAGGGTCTGGCTCCAGAGCATGTTGCTCAGCAGGTGCGTGTCGAGAATCAGCAGTTGCGGCTGTCGGGCACGGGCCTGATCTTCCCAGGCCAGCTGGCCCTGGGCGATCTGTGGAATATCCGCCAGGCAGGTATCCCGTTGCTCCCGCTCGATGAAATGGCGGACGTATTCGCCCACCTGGATGCCACCGAAGTGAGCTTGCAGATGGCCGCTGAGCCAGCTTTTACCGCTGGACTCGGGGCCGGTGAGGACCAGCACCTTCATGCCGGCTGCAACGCCGGATCGGCCCGCCAGGCGCGCCAGCCTTGTACGGCCAACAGGGTGAACAACCCGTACAGCGCGGCCGTCAGGTACAGGTCCTTATAGATGAACAGGCCGACAAAGATCACATCGACCGCGATCCACAAGGGCCAGCATTGCACGCGCTTCTGCGCCATCCACCATTGCGCCACCAGGCTGAAACCGGTCAGCGCGGCATCCAGCCAGGGTTGCGCGGCATCGGTCCAATGAGCCATGGCGGCCCCCAGCAACAGGCTGCCGACGGCCCCGAGGCCCAGCCCGAACAGCATGGCCCCAGGGGCCAGCAGGCTGACCGGGCGGCCCTGGTGGCTGGCGCCGCCACGGGTCCATTGCCACCAGCCATACAGCTGCAGGGCGGCGTAGACCACCTGCAGCAGCATGTCCGAATACAGTTTCACTTCGAAGAAAATCCAGCTGTACAGCAGCACCATGACCAGGCCGATCGGCCAGCACCAGGGGTTCTGCCGGACGGTCAGCCAGACGGCGATCACCCCGAGGGCAGCGGCGAACAGTTCAAGCCCGGACATGGAAACACTACCTGGAAGCGAAGGAGGGGGCGGATTGTAACCAGAAGCGGCCTGGCATGTTAGTCGAGGCCGGCGATCGTGGCGGGGCTAACCCCGCCACGAAGGGGGTCAGACCCGGAACTGGCGCAACAGGCCGTTGAGCTGCTCGCTCAGCTCCTTGAGGTGCAGGCTGGCGGCGCTGGACTGCTCGGCCGCCAGGGCGGTGCTGTGGGACAGGCCGGCGGCCTGGGTCACGTTCTGGTTGATGTCTTCGACCACATGGGCCTGTTGCAGGGTGGCGCTGGCGATGGAGGTGTTCAGTCCATTGAGGTTGCGCAGGGCCTGGCCGATGGCATTCAGGCTTTCCCCGGCCAGCCCGGCCTGCTCGATGGTCTGCTGCGACACCCGGCTGCTGTCGCTGATGACCTTGACCGCGGCTTCCGAATGCCCCTGCAGGCGTTCGATCATCGACTGGATCTCGGCGGTGGACTTCTGGGTGCGCTGGGCCAGCAGGCGTACCTCATCGGCCACCACGGCGAACCCGCGACCCTGTTCGCCAGCCCGGGCGGCTTCGATCGCTGCGTTGAGCGCCAGCAGGTTGGTCTGCTCGGCGATGGAGTGAATCACCTCCAGCACGCTGCCGATCTGGGTGCTTTCCTGGGCCAGGGTGCGGATCACCTCCACCGCCTGGTCGATGGTCCCCGAGAGCCGGTCGATCTGCTGCAGGCTGCCGTCGATATTGACCTGACCCTGCTGGGCCTGGGCTTCGGCGTCGCGCATTTCGCTGGCGGCCTGTTCGGCGTTCTTCGCCACGTCCTGGACGCCGTAGGTCACTTCGTTGATGGCGGTGGCCACCAGTTCCATCTGCTGCGACTGCTGCTGGCTGCGTTCCTGGGCCTGGTTGGCGTTGTCGCCCAGGTCGGTGGAGGACTGCGCCAGGGCTGAGGCCGACACCTGCAACTGGCTGACGACAAGACGCAGCTTGGCGGTGAAGCCATTGAAGTGCCGGGCCAGTTCGGTGACTTCGTCCTGGCCGTGGGTGTCGAGGCTACGGGTCAGGTCGCTTTCGCCGCTGGCGATGTTGGCCATGGCGTGCACGGTTTCCTGCAGCGGGCGGACGATGCTGCGGGCGATCAGCATGACCAGCAGGGCCATGAGCACGGCAATGGCAATGCCAACGACCGACGCGTTGACCACCTGGCTGCGGAACTCGACCTGTACGTCGTCGATGTACACCCCGGAGCCGATGATCCAGCCCCAGGGCTCGAACAGCTGGACGTAGGAGGTCTTCTGCACCGGCTCGCTGGCGCCCGGCTTCGGCCAGCGATAGTTGATCATGCCGGCGCCCTTGGCCTTGGCGATGGCCACCATTTCGTTGAACACGGCAAAGCCGTCCGGGTCGCGGATCGCCGCGAGGTTCTGGCCGTCGAGCTTGGGGTTGGCCGGGTGCATGACCATGACCGGGGTCAGGTCGTTGATCCAGAAGTAGTCGCTCTGGTCGTAGCGCAGGCCGCGGATGGCGCTCAGCGCCTGCTTCTGCGCCGTCGCGCGATCGAGAGTGCCGGCGCTTTCCAGGCCATGGAAATAGGCCAGGACGCCGTTGGCGGTCTGCACCACATGCTGGGTTTTCTGCGCCTTGGCCTGGTACAGGTCGTCATGAATCTGCTTGAGCATCAGCATGCCCAGGGTCAGCAGCATGAGGACCGCTACAATCAGGATGAGCCACAGTCGGCGGCTGATCGACATTCTGCGTAAGCTGTTCATGAATCTGTCACTCCCGATCGTTTTTCTTGTAATAGAACGTCCTGTACATCCGTCATGCTGCTCCTTGCATCCAGGCCCATCGGATTCTCTCAACGCGACAGCGTTTATCGAGTATGTCTGCTAGGATTTCGGCCTCATCGCGAAAAACCTGAATCCGGCTGATTTTTCACGGAATTTTCAAGGGCGATGGTGATCCTATTGCGTCTGCGAATCCGCGACGCTCGCGTCAGTGAACATTGAAGAAAAACTAAAAAGGCATGCCACGGCATGACCTTCGGGGGATTGATGGAACTTTGGACGGCCGTACAGGCACTGATTTTAGGCATCGTAGAAGGGCTGACAGAGTTTCTGCCCATCAGCAGCACCGGTCACCAGATCATCGTCGCCGACTTGCTCAACTTCGGCGGCGAGCGCGCCATGGCGTTCAACATCATCATTCAACTGGGCGCCATTCTCGCGGTGGTCTGGGAGTTTCGCCGCAAGATCCTCGACGTGGTCACGGGCTTGCCGACCCAGCGCAACGCCCAGCGTTTTACCGCCAATCTGCTGATTGCCTTCCTGCCCGCCGTGGTGCTGGGGGTGATCTTCGCCGACCTGATCCACAAATACCTGTTCAACCCGATCACCGTTGCCACGGCGCTGGTGGTGGGGGGCGTGATCATGCTCTGGGCCGAGCGCCGGCAGCATGAAGTGCACGCCAACACGGTGGACGAGATCAGTTGGAAAGACGCCTTGAAGGTCGGTTTCGCCCAGTGCCTGGCGATGATCCCGGGCACCTCGCGTTCGGGCTCGACCATCATCGGCGGCCTGTTGTTCGGCCTGTCGCGCAAGACCGCCACCGAGTTCTCGTTCTTCCTGGCCATGCCGACCATGGTCGGTGCGGCGGTCTACTCGGGCTACAAGTACCGCAACCTGTTCCAGCCGGACGACCTGCCGGTATTTGCTGTCGGTTTCATCGTCTCGTTCATCTTCGCGATGATCGCGGTCAGGGGCCTGCTCAAGTTCATCGCCAACCATAGCTACGCGGCGTTCGCCTGGTACCGCATTGTCTTCGGCCTGGTGATCCTGGCCACCTGGCAGTTCGGCTGGGTCGACTGGGCCGCGGCCCACAACTGATGGACGCGCGTAACCCGAACCGCCCCGGCCAGGCCGCCGGGGCGCGGATCCAGCAGCCACGGCTCAAGGCCGCGGTCTTCATGCTGCTCTGCGCCTTGCCGTTGTGGGGCTCGTTGCTGCTGGGCGTGAAGGGGATTTCCTGGGTGCCGCTGGCAGCCTATGGCGTGGTCAGCCTGTTGACGTTTTTCCTTTACTGGAGCGACAAGCGCAAGGCCCGCAGCGATAGCTGGCGGACCCCGGAAAACGTCCTGCACGCCGTGGAGCTGGCCGGCGGCTGGCCCGGTGCCTTGCTGGCGCAGCAGGCGTTCCGCCACAAGACCCGCAAGCTTTCCTATCAACTGGTGTTCTGGCTGATCGTGCTGCTGCACCAGGTGTTCTGGATCGACCGGCTGTTTCTCCAGGGCAGCCTGTTCTCGCTGTTCTAGAGCAGCAAACCCACCTGTACCCGCTTGGGCAGCTTGCTCACCACCAGTTGGTGGGAGCGCTGTAACAAGTCCCGCAATTCATCGGCCGCCAGGGGGTAGGGCGTCTGCATGATGATCCAGTGCGCCCGGGCCAGGTAGGGCGCCGGGGCGATGCCGGGACGGTCGACATGGCCGAGGAACAGCTCCTGGTCCACCTTGAACGCCAGCGATTCGCCCCGCAGGTTCTGCAGGGCGAACATCTTGTTGCCGGCCACGGAAAATACCCGTACGCCGCCCCATTTGTAGTCTTCGCGCGCGCCGGGCAAGCCCAGGCAGAAGTGCGCCACATCCGCTTCAGTCATGGTTTTTCCTTTTATCGCGCCCGTTACAGGGTTCGGTCTCCGCAGCCTTTGAAGGCTTCGCTCACATGGTCGATCCAGGCCCTGACCGCCGGCAAGACCCCGCGTCGATGAGGGTAGACCGCCTGCAACCAGCCGCCAGGCAGCGACCAGTCGGGCAGCAGTTGCACCAACTGGCCATCTTGCAGCTCTTCTTCGCAATACATCATCGGCAGGACCGTACAACCCAGGCCGGCGAGGGCGCTGGTGCGGCGCACGAGGAAGTCCTCGACCCCCAGGCGTGCCTCCAGCGCCAGGTCGCATTTGTTGCCCTGGGCATCGAGCATGCGCAGGTGCACCAGGCGGTCGGCCTCCAGTGCACCTAGCACCGGCACCCGGTGCAGATCCTCGGGGCTCTCGACCGGCCACTGTCGGGCGAACGCCGGGCTGGCGACGATCACGGTCTGCGCCGGGCGCAGGCGCCGGGTCACCAGCAAGGGGTCTTCGTCGCCATGTTCACGAACCCGCAGCGCCACGTCGATGCCTTCGGCCACCACATCGACCCGGCGGTTGAGCAACTGCATGTCCAGTTGTACCTGGGGGAATTGCTCGAGGAAGGAGGCGACCACGTTCGGCAACATATGCTGGGCCAGGCCGATCGGGCAGGACACCCGCAGGCGTCCGCGGGGTTCGCTGGACATGCTGGCCACCGCCTCATCGGCCATTTCCGCCTCCAGCAGCATGGCCTGGCAATGCCGCAGATAACGCTCGCCGACCGCGGTCAGCTTCAGTTGCCGGGTGGTGCGTTGCAGCAGCCGGGTGTGCAGCCGCTCTTCCAGTTCGGCGATACGCCGCGACAAACGGGATTTGGGAATGCCCAGTAAACGCCCGGCGGCGGCGAAACCACCGGCTTCCACCACCTTGGCGAAGTAATAGAGATCGTTGAGGTCTTGCATGGGATGGCTCGACTGTCCTGCTGATGGGACAAACTATCGCATTTCTACCGACTAATCGACTATTGGTTTCGTCTGTAGGATTGTCCTCAATTGATCGCCGGTGGCGATCCTCACTTGGAGAATCCCAGATGAAACTGTTGCATATCGACTCGAGCATCCTTGGTGACAACTCGGCTTCCCGTCAGTTGAGCGAAAGCGTGGTCAAGGCCTGGAAAAACGCCGACGCCAGCGTTGAGGTGACCTACCGCGACCTGGCGAGCGACGCCATCAGCCACTTCAGCTCTGCGACCCTGGTGGCTGCCGGTACCCCGGCCGAAGTACGCAGCGCCGCCCAGCAGCACGAAGCCGAGCTGAGCGCTTCGACCCTCGCCGAATTCCAGGCTGCCGACGCCGTGGTGATCGCCGCGCCGATGTACAACTTCACCATCCCGACCCAACTCAAGGCCTGGATCGACCGCATCGCCGTCGCCGGCCAGACCTTCCGCTACACCGAAGCCGGCCCTGAAGGCCTGTGCGGTGGCAAGAAAGTCGTGGTGGTCTCCACCGCTGGCGGTCTGCACGCCGGCCAGGCCACGGGCGTGGCCCATGAGGACTACCTGAAGGTGCTGTTCGGTTTCCTCGGCATCACCGACATCGAGTTCGTCCGTGCCCACGGCCTGGCTTACGGTGACGAAGTGCGCACCAAGGCCATGAACGATGCCCAGGCGCAGATCCGCGAGCAACGCTTCGCTGCCGCGTAAGGCTTGTGTAAAAGTCGCATACGCCCCAGGCAACACCCTTTAAACTCTGTATTCTGATGCCCTCCAGGCAGCGGAATACGGAGTTTTTCGTATGCGCGCTTGTTTATTCTGGCCCGGGTTATGCAGACGATTCATGAACCGGCCCAGGCGATAGCCGGGCGGATATCGGGCCAGCGAAACCCTGGCCGGTAAAGTACAGGCCGGTAGACAACAACCGGTAAAAACAATGGGTAGCGAGGGGTGCATCCATGATGCGTCTTTGGGCAATGTCACTGATCTGTCTGCTCGGCAGCCCGATTATCGTGCACGCCGCGCCTGCGCCCCATCCACACTGGAGCGTGGGTTTCCACGAGATGAATTTTCTCGACCCACTGGACCAGCAGCCGATGCACGCCATCGCGTTCTACCCCTCCACCGGTATCGAGCACAGCAGCAAGATCGAGGGTTATCAGATTGCTGCGTCCCGGGACGCCAAAGTCGCCATCGGCCGCTTTCCTTTGCTGATGCTGTCCCACGGCAACACCGGCACGCCGCTGGCCCTGCACGACCTGGCCACCTCCCTGGCGCGCAAGGGGTTCGTGGTGGTGGCGGTGATCCATCCGGGCGACAACTACAAGGACCACAGCCGGCTGGGCACCCTGAGCAATCTCTACGGCCGACCGATCCAGATTTCCGAAGCCATCAGCGCGACCCTGGCCGATCCGATGCTGTCGCCGTTCGTCAGTGCCGGGCAGGTCGGGGTCATCGGATACTCCGCGGGTGGCGAAACGGCGCTGATCCTGTCCGGGGCGACCCCCGACCTGGATCGTCTGCGGCGTTACTGCCAGGAACGCCCGGACGATCACGATGCGTGCAATACCCAGGGCGAGCTGATCGTCGATCGCGACGACCTGCAGCCGGTGGCCGATCCCCGGGTCCAGGCGCTGCTGCTGATGGCGCCGCTGAGCCTCAAGTTCGGACGGCAGACCCTGTCCGGGGTGCACGTGCCGGTGCTGCTGTACAGCGGTGACGTTGACAAACTGGTAGCCCTGGACAAGAACGCCGCGGCCCTGGCGCGCAAGCTGCCGGTGGCGCCGGACTTCAAGCTGCTGGCCGGGGCCGGGCACTTTGTGTTCATGGCGCCTTGTACCGAGGAACAGCTGGCGGTCATGCCGGCGTTATGCACCGATGCCGATGGCGTCGACCGCGAAGACATTCACCGCAGCCTGATCGCCGAGGCCGGTCGCTTCTTTGCCCACGCCCTGGGCAAGCCGAGCCGGGCCGGGATGCAGACCGCGGATCAGTGAGTCAGGCGTCGGCCCGGCGCTTGAGCAGCAGGGTCAGGCCCAGGGCGCCAAGGGACAGCAGCGCCGCGCAGAAGAAAATCCACGAATAACCCAGCTGCGACGCCACCGCGCCCATCAGCGGGCCGGCAATCGCCAGTGCCAGGTCGAAAAACACCGCATAGGCGCTCAGCCCGGCACCGCGGCTGGTACTGGGCACCTGCTTGATCGCCTCCACGCCCAGGGCCGGGTACACCAGCGACAGGCCGAAACCGGCAAGCCCCGCGGCAATGAGCGTGAACAGCGCCGAGGGCGCGAGCCACAGCAGGACCAGGCCCAGGGTTTCGATGCTCATGCAGGCGATGGCCGCGCGGAAGCCGCCAAAACGGCTGATGCTGGAGATGAACAGCAGCCGGGAGAGGATGAAACACACACCGAATACCGTCAGGCAATACGCCGCGCCGGTCCAGCCGCGGCTGAGGTAGAACAGGGTAATGAAGGTGGTCAGGGTGCCATAGCCGATGGACGCCAGGCTCAGGCTGGCACCGTAGGGCAGAATGCGCCCGAACACCGCCCGGAACGGCAGGCGTTCGCCGCGAATGACCGGCACCGAAGGCTTGTTGCGGATCAGCAGCAGGGCCAGGGCCGCCAGCAGCGACAGGGCTAGCCCCAGGCTTTTGAAGCCATGCTCGGCGACCATGACCACCCCCAGCGGCGCGCCGATGGCAATCGCGCCATAGGAGGCGATGCCGTTCCAGGAAATCGAGCGCGCGGTGTGCTCGGCGCCGACCTGGCCCATGCACCAACTGATGGTGCCCACGCCGATCAGGCCCTGGGCCACCCCCAGCAGCAAGCGCCCCAGTAACAGAAAACCCAGGCTCAGCAGCGGCCAGGCTTGCAACAGGGTGGACACCAGGGTCAGCAGCCCGCTCAGGCCAATCCCCGCCAGGCCGTAGACGATCGCGCGCTTGGTGCCGAGGCTGTCCGACAGGCGCCCGGCCATGGGTCGGCTGAGGAGGGTGGCCAGGTACTGCGAGCCGATGGTCAGCCCGGCCACCACGGCGCTGAAGCCCAGTTCCTCGTGGACATATCCCGGCAGTACGGCGATCGGCAGGCCGATGCAGAGAAACGCGATAAAGGTATAGAAAACGATGGAGACGATCTGCTGGGTGATCGCCAGGGAGCTGGGCATGGGCTGTTGCTGCGCAGACATGGGGGGCTCGTTCGCGGGCGGGCGGTTGGAGAACTGCATCATGGCGTGCGGCGGAAAATAAAGGAAGCAGGCTAACGATTTCTTTATGGGCTGCTATTTATAGGGCCTGGGAGGGGGCTATCGCGGGCAAGCCTCGCTCCTACGAAAAGCGCCGTCTGTAGGCGCGATGCTTGCCCGCGATGCTTTTATAACCGTGCAAAAAAAGCCCCGTCACAGGGACGGGGCTTTCAGACTGGCAGGCAGCGGGCGATCCTCAGATCAGCACGCCCTGGCTGCGCAGGTAGTCGTCGTAGGTGCCGCTGAAGTCGGTCACGCCGTTCGGGCTCAACTCGATGATGCGGGTTGCCAG
The DNA here is from genome assembly GCF_050280705.1 of Pseudomonas sp. NPDC089530. Lineage (NCBI taxonomy): Bacteria > Pseudomonadati > Pseudomonadota > Gammaproteobacteria > Pseudomonadales > Pseudomonadaceae > Pseudomonas > Pseudomonas sp. NPDC089530. Next base: position 189,771 of record NZ_JBNNVU010000002.1, read on the forward strand.
GGACGATACGAACTCACGGTCGTGACTGACGAAAAGCAGCGTGCCCGGGTAGTTCTCCAGCGCCAGGTTCAGCGCTTCGATGGATTCCATGTCCAGGTGGTTGGTCGGTTCGTCCATCACCAGCACGTTGGGCTTTTGCAGGATCAGCTTGCCGAACAGCATGCGGCCTTGCTCACCACCGGAAATCACCTTGACTGACTTGAGGATCTCGTCGTTGGAGAACAGCATGCGGCCCAGGGTGCCGCGGATCATCTGCTCGCCCTGGGTCCACTGGCCCATCCACTCGAACAGGCTGACGTCGTCTTCAAAATCGTGGGCGTGGTCCTGGGCGTAGTAGCCCACTTCCGCGCTTTCGGTCCACTTCACCGCACCGGCGTCCGGGGTCAGCTCACCCACCAGGGTGCGCAGCAGGGTGGTCTTGCCGATACCGTTCGGGCCGATGATCGCCACGCGCTCGCCGGCTTCGACGGTGAAGCTGAAGTCCTTGAACAGCTGCTTGTCTTCGAAGCCCTTGGACACTTTCTCCAGGGTCACGGCCTGACGGTGCAATTTCTTGGTCTGTTCGAAGCGGATGAACGGGCTGACCCGGCTCGATGGCTTGACCTCGGCCAGCTGGATCTTGTCGATCTGCTTGGCGCGGGAGGTGGCCTGCTTGGCCTTCGAGGCGTTGGCCGAGAAGCGGCTGACGAAGGAGGGCTGATCGCCCAGCTGGGGCTGGTGGCGCTGGGGCGCCAGGATCTGGCGGCGCTCGGGATCAACGGGGCCTTGCTGATC